>JAUSOJ010000314.1 GCA_030656195.1 Lutibacter sp. | reverse complement strand
CAATAAGCCTTGCCTGTTTTATGGTTTGCATGGCGATGATTATTCTGGTGATCCTGTTTTTGGCAATGAATTCCTGCGTAATGTCTGTTGGATTGTACACCCTTTGTCCATTGATTCGCTTGTTATGTTTGCGCACATCGTCATCAATAAATCCACAAATTTGCGCATTGTTCGCCTTGTCGTTTTTAAAAATGGAGTAGGTCAGCAATCCTGCTTCCCCTGCACCATAAATCAATACCCTTGGCCCCGCTTTAAAACTGGAAAACAAAATGTCGTAAAAAATCTTAAACAGAAATCTGAGTCCGATCAACACCAGGGTGTTCAGCAAAAAATGGATGACAATGATGGACAAAGGGAAATTTAAACTTTCGCCCCAGTTTAGATAATTGTCTAAAAATACGGTCACCATTAAGAAAACCATAATTAAAAAACTGGCCGAAATTACTTTAATGGCATCCCTGGTTCCGGTATGACGAATGATTCCTCTATAAGAACCCGTGATTAAGAAAGAAAATACGGTGATGGCGATTACAACAGGGAGTTGTATTTTAAGCATCGAACCGTCCAAAGAATATTGAAAATTAAAACGTATAAGATGGGCGAACAAGAAGTTATTTACCACCCAATACAAATCTATCGCCAAAACCAACCAGCTAGGGGCGCTCCTGATAAAAAATTGTTTCCGAATTCTTCTTAACATACTTCCCTATTATTAAACCCACACGACCATCAAAAATCTTCAATTTAAAGATTTTAAAACCCTATGATGCCTATACAATTCTTTTTCTTTTACGCTTCATACAACCCCTAATTGGATGAAAACAATTTGTTAAAGCAGTGTACTGTTTTTGCTGGGGTTAGGTTATTTAAATTTTAATGTGCAAATATAAGAGATTTTTTATTAGGTCAATCCATTTTAATACAGACAATTACTTAATCCTTCCCATTTATTTAATTTTTATTGCAAATTGTTGGTTTATTGGGGGTTGATACTTTGATACGTTGAGATGTTGAGATGTTGATGGGGTGATATGTTGATGGGGTGATATGTTGAGATGTTGATATGTTGAAATGTTGATGGGTGCTTAGCAGCATTACGGTAGTTCACAACAGGTTGCCACAGTCGCCACTTCTTTTCAATCCGTTGCTCCATCGCAATGACGAAATTTGTTTTCTTTTCAACTTTAGTGTTTGAGCTTTAAACTTAATAAAGCCCAACGCGCCGGCTGGCTCGATCGCTAAAAACAGCCACTGGCTGTTTTCTTTACGCTCTGCCCCACCCAGACCGCCGGGATGTATTGCTAAAATATTGGCTTTTTAAGTCGGCTCTTTGGGTTGCTGCTATGGCCATTATGATTGAAACTTCATTTTATGAGATCCTGAAACAAGTTCAGGATGACGTATTTGATATTTTAAGACGAAAATAATAATAGGACGGGCTTCTTTGATTTGGGTTTAAATTATGTATGGACGTACATTTTTAACTTTTAACTTTTAAAAGCCGGCTGGCTCGTTCGCTAAAAACAGCCACTCCAACACGCCAGCTGGTATCTGCGCACCATCTCGCCCATAGCTCTCGCTATGTCGTGCTAAAAACATCCACTGGATGTTTTCTTTACGCTTGACCCTCTTTACGCTCTGCCCCACCCAGACCGCCGAGATGCAACGTATAGGTATTGGCTTTTTAAATCGGCTCTTTGGGTTGCTGCTATGGCTATTATGATTGAAACTTCATTTTATGAGATCCTGAAACAAGTTCAGGATGACGTTATCAATATTTTACTTTTACTTCAAGAAAAAAGCATCCAGCGCAGCTTTAATTCTGTTGCGGTCGTTGTTGCCGAGGTTGGAGCCGGATGGGAGACAGAGTCCGTTTTGGAAAAGGGATTCGCTTATGGTGCCGCCATAGTAAGGATTGTTTGAGAAAATAGGCTGCAGGTGCATGGGTTTCCATAAAGGGCGGCTTTCAATGTTTGCCGCATCCAGCGCCAAACGGAGGTCTTCGCGTGTTTTACCGCCGGTTTGTTCGGGGTTTACCAGGATGGCAGAGAGCCAGTGGTTTGAATAATAATCGGTATTGGGTTCGGTAAAAACAGTTACGCCTGTGAGGTCTTTGAAATAATTGACATAAAAATCGTGCATGGCCCTGCGCAATGTGATGTGATCATCCAAAACTTCCATTTGTCCGCGCCCAATGCCCGCCACGATATTGCTCATTCGGTAGTTGTAGCCAATTTCACTGTGCTGGTAATGTGGTGCATCGTCTCGTGATTGGGTTGCGAAGAACACTGCTTTGTCTTTTATTTCCTTTGTTTTGGCTACCAATGCCCCGCCACCTGAAGTGGTGATAATTTTGTTGCCGTTAAAGGAAAGTATTCCTATGTCGGCAAAAGTACCGCATTTTTGCCCCTTATATTTACTTCCCAATGCTTCTGCACTGTCTTCTATCACCGGAATCTGGTATTTTATGGCCACCGCTAAAATGGCTTCTGCATTGAACGGCATTCCGTATAAGTGCACAGCAATAATGGCTTTGGGTTTTTTGCCTTTTGCGATGCGGTCAATAATGGCTTCTTCCAGTGCTTCCGGACACATATTCCATGTTTCGGATTCACTGTCGATAAAGACCGGTGTTGCACCTTGGTATTTTATCGGATTTGCAGATGCGGAGAAGGTCATGCTTTGGCAAATCACCTCATCACCCGCTTTTACGCCAAGGATGATGAGTCCTAAATGGATGGCAGCCGTACCGGAACTTAAGGCACCGACAAAAACATTTTGATTTAAATAAGTTTCTAAATCATGTTCAAAACCATCAACGTTTGGCCCTAAAGGCGCTACCCAGTTGGTATCGAAAGCTTCTTGCACGTAGCGTTGTTCTGTTCCGCCCATGTGGGGTGATGACAGCCATATTTTTTTATTCATTGTGTTTTTTTTCTAGTAGGGGGTAAAATTACAGTTATTTTTTTGTTGGTGGTGGTGTGTGGGTGAAGTTTTTAAAAAAAACTGTGGGAATTTGTTGCTTAGGGGCATTGCGGCAGATTGGAGCAGGGTTCTTAGCGGTATTTCGGCAGTTAGTAACAGGTTGCTTAGGGACATTTTGGTAGTTCTCAACAACTTTCTAATGGGATCGCGTTAGTTCCGGACAGGTTGCCACAGTCGAAATACCGAAATAAATTCGGCACAGGCAGTCTTTTCTATCCTCCTCCCTCGCGCCGGCTGGCCCTATCGCTAAAAATGTATACCATACATTTTTTTTACGCTCTGTCCCGCAATGACTCGGTTTTAATTGGCTTTATATATCGCAATGATTAGATATTTACCCTTCAGATAGATCCTTCCAAGTTGGATTTTTTAGTTGTATCAGCTCTTCTTTTCTTTTGCGATTGCCTGCTTTTAATTGCTTTTCTCTTACAATAGCTTGATTTATCTCCTCAAATTCTTCAAAATATACCAATTTATCACAATTATATTTTGAAGTAAATCCTTTATATACCTTTGTCTTATGTTGCTGTACACGTTCTAATAAATTACTGGTTACCCCAATATAAATAACCGTATTGTTCCTATTGACCATAAAATATATGTAACTCTTTTTCATTTAGTGAAGTTACCTAATTTTTTCGACATCATAAGCCAGTAAAGAATCTAAAACCCGTCATTGCGAGGCGTTATTGAGCGCTAGCGAAAGAACAACGCGGCAACCTGTTGCTCGTTTAACTCAGTCTTAGTTCGTGCAGTTTTCTTAAGGTATTACGGTAGTTCACAACATGTTGCCGTACCGATATAAATTCGGCACAAGCTTCGGATTATTTCGGCTACGCCTCTATCTGCGCGCCAGCTGGCCCTATCGCTAAAAATGTTCACTGAACATTTTTTTAACTGCCCGCGCGCCGGCTGGCTAGATCGCTAAAAACAGCTACCAGCTGTTTTCTTTACGCTCCGCCCCGCAATGACGAAATTTGTTTTATTATCAACTTTAGTGTTTATCCGCTCCAATAATGATTCCCCCTTTGGGGGTTAGGGGGCTTCCAACGCGCCAGCTGGCCCTATCGCTAAAAATGTTCACTGAACATTTTTTTAACGCTCTGTCCTCCCTTCGGGGGTTAGGGGGCCTCTACTTACTAAACAACGTTTTATACCAAGGTTTTTTAAGACCTTCGTCTGTGTATTTATAGCCATAGCCATATCCGTAGCCGTAACCTCTTTCAAGGTCGGTACCGTTTACGAGCATTGCCATGTTTGGCAATCGTTTTTCTTCGTGCATCATTTTAGGGGTCACCAACAAACGCTTGTCCAAATAATTGGCCCGCACCACATAGATAAACAAATCTGCCAGATAGCTCAACAATAAGGTATCGGTTACCAAAAGCACCGGAGCGGTGTCCACAATCACATAGTCATAGTGTTGTTTTCCATAGTCCAGCACTTCTTCAAAGCGTCCGTTCATCAACAATTCTGAAGGGTTCGGCGGGATTACAGTGGAACTTATAAAGTCGAAATTCACTGCTGTTACCGATTCAATAATGTCGGTTACTTTTAATGAATTGTCCATCAAATAGTGGGTAAGTCCTTTATCTAACTTTAAATCAAGGTATTCCCCTATTTTTGGTTTTCTGATATCAGCCCCTATCAGCAATACCTTTTTATCGGTCAATGCCAATACCATTGCCAAATTTATGGACACAAATGTTTTTCCTTCACCACTTACGGTTGAAGTGATAAAAATGGTTTTTCCGCCTTGTTTTACGCCGGTGAGCATAAAGTTGATGTTGGTACGCAACAGCCTGAAAGCTTCTGCAATACTGCTTCTGTCGCTATCGGAAACCACAATTTTATTTTCAGATTTTGTGTTAGGGATGTCGCCCAAAATCGGTGCTTTAATTGTCGATTCCACATCTGTACGGGTATGCACTTTATTGTCGAGCAAGGACATGATATAAATCACTCCAAAAGGAATCAACAAGCCCAACAACAAGGCTGCCAGGTATATGATGTTGCCCTTTGGCGATACTGGGGCATTGCTTCCATAGGCAAAATCGATAATTTTTGCGCTTGGTTGGGTTACTGCCATGGTGATGGCATTTTCTTCCCTTTTTTGCAACAAATACAGGTAAATTGTTTCCATAATTTGCTGCTGGCGCTGTATGTCACGGAACACCCTTTCCTGTTTAGGCACTTCAGAAATTGTGGAAGCAAAGCGGGATTCCTGGCCTTTTATGGCATTTAAGGAAATTTTTAGGGATGCCTTCGTATTTGTAAGGCTTTGTTTGATGCTTTCCTCCAGATTTTTTATTTGTCCGTTTAAATTTACGATGACCGGATTTATTTCGGTGGACCCTTTCAGGATTCTGTTGCGTTCGAGCACCAATTGGTTGTATTTTTCGGTATTGCCATCCACGGAAGCGTCGCCAATACCCAAATTGGCAGGGATCAATTCCCCTGGATTGGCATTCACGTAATTGCTCACGTATTCGGTCAGTTTTAACTGGGTATTTAAATCCAGCACCCTTTTTTCCGTTTCTGATTTTGATGCCACAGCCAAACTTGCCTCGGTAGCCAAATCGGTTAATTGGTTCGCAGATTTAAATTGCTCTGCCCCTTTTTCTACAGCCGATAAGTCTTCATTAACGATTACAATACGCTGGTTGATAAATTCATTGGTGTTTTTGGCCGTTAAATTTTTGTCCTCCACCGCATCATTGTTGTATTGGGACACCAAGCTGTTGAGTATTTCCTCAGCTTTACCTTTCACGGGATCGGTCAGGCTTAAACGCAAAACGCTTGCCTGTTTGCTGACCGGCTGAATTTGCAGCGCATTTCTGTACCTGTTCACCACGCGTTCAAAAGGCACAATTTGCACAATTACCTCTTCATCATCTTTAAATTTCCCTTGTTTTAAAGGCGTAATAGACATTTCACCAAAATTGGTATTGATAAGGTCTCCAAAATTATGGTCTTTTGATTTATTACCCACTTCATCTTTTAAGATAAAAGTGCTTGAAGAAGTAATTCTCACCGTAAATGAAGTGTCAAGTTTATGAAAAACCGAATCGGGCGAAAAGAAACTGATTTTTATGGGTGCATTGCCCCTAAACAACTCCGATTTCATCACATTTCCCTGTTTGAAAAAAGTGACATTTGTTCCTAAGGCTTTCACCACCCTACCTGCCAAGGATTTGGATTTTAACAATTCTATCTCATTGTCCAACACTGCTTTGGAACCGCCCATCAATCCCAAATCAGCAAAAGCAGACAATTCAGAGGCCAGTCCGCCCGAATTTTTATCGTCCACCAATATGGTGGTGGAAACGGTATATTGGTTTGGGGTATATCGTAAATAGAAAAAAGCCCCTAATAAGGCCACTGCAACGCCCAACACAAACCATTTCCAATGAAAAAGGTAGTTTTCAAGCTGCTCTCGCAGGTTAAAGGATTCGTCGTTATCGTCAATAGGGTTGAACTGATTGTTGTCTTGCATACGGTATTCTTTTAACGCGTGATTAGCACAATTATTGAAATTAATGTTGAAATTGAGGCAAATATAACGCCAATATTTGGGCCTACTGCAGACGAGTTAATCTTGGTTTTATTAGGCTCCACAATCAACACATCATTTTGTGCCAGGTAGAAATAGGGAGAATTGAGGATTTCTTTGTTGGTTAAATCGATGTCGACAAAATTTCTTTTTCCGTTTTGTTCCCTAATCAAGACCACATTTTTACGTTTACCCTGAATGGTTAAATCGCCTGCCATTCCAATGGCTTCCAATATAGAAATGCGTTCATTTGGCACAGGATAGGTTCCCGGTGATTTCACTTCACCCAAAATGGTTACTTTAAAGTTGGTTAACCTGATGTTGACAATGGGATTTTTGATGTACACGGCCAATGCTTCCGTTAGGTAGCTAGTGATTTCCTTAGTGGTAAATCCTTCCACTGCTATTTTTCCCAACACCGGGAAATTGATATCGCCATCGGAATTCACCAAATAGGTGATTGGTTTAGACGCTGAAGTGGTGTTTCCTGCCTCAAATAAATTAAACGGCAGGGCGGCTTCCGCATCCATAGCAGAAACATTGATGGACAATATATCGTTTTGCTGAATTTTAGGTTCCACTTTTACAATAGCCTCCAGCGCTGTTATTCCTTCCGCATCCTGCAAATAAACGATCTCTTTTTTAGAGACGCAAGATCCCATACTTATCATAAGCACTATTAGGACTGCTAATTTTAACCTTTTTTCCATTCTTCTGTTTTAATTTTTTTCTATTTCTATATGGTCAAATTTTTCATAGACTGAATTGTTTGAAATGAACTCCGGCACAATTTCTTTCATTTTTGAAACGGTTTGTTCAAAATTTAATTCCCTGTTGGAAACACACAATTCATTTATTTTATGGTGAATTTCTTCAACATCCAATTCCTTCACTTTGGCAATCATAATTTTACTGTGGTGCGTTGGGATACAATTTTCCCCATCGCCCAGCAATTCTTCGTAAATTTTCTCTCCCGGCCGCAGCCCTGTGATTTCTATATTGATGTCCTCCGGATATTTCAGGTTCGACAACTGGATCATGTTGAGCGCAAGATCGTAAATTTTTATGGGCGTCCCCATATCAAACACAAATATTTCACCGCCACTACCCATAATACCGGCTTCCAACACCAATTGGCAGGCTTCGGGAATGGTCATAAAATAGCGCGTGATGTCTTTATGGGTTAAGGTAATTGGCCCGCCATTTTTAATTTGTGTTTTAAACAAAGGAATCACTGAACCACTTGATCCCAACACGTTTCCAAAACGGGTGGTGATAAATTTGGAGGTTCCCTTATTTTGTAAACTCGTGATGTACATTTCGGCAATGCGTTTGGTGGCTCCCATCACATTGGTTGGGTTTACCGCTTTATCGGTAGACACCATCACAAACTTTTTGGCCTGGTGTTTTACCACCAAATCGGCAATGGTTTTGGTACCAAACACATTCACCAGCACTGCTTCATAGGGATTTTCCTCCATAAAAGGGACGTGCTTGTAAGCTGCTGCATGAAACACCATTTCGGGTTTGTATTTTTCGAAAATCGAATCCATCCGTTTTTCATTTCTCACATCGGCCACAATGCAGGTAATATTTTTTTTCTTTTTATAATTGAAATATTGCTGCAGGTTGTACAAATCAGATTCGGCCTGGTCAACCAGTATCAGTTGTTTGTAGTTGTAACCGGCAAGTTGCCTGGATATTTCACTGCCAATGGAACCGGCTGCTCCCGTAATCAACACCACTTTGTTATTGAATTCGTTTTGCAGCTCGGCATTGTCCAGTTCAATGACCGACCTTCCCAATAAATCTTCGATGTTGATGGTTTTAATTTGGGTCGCTTTTAAATCAGCGTTGTTGAGCCAAGTTTTAGTGGGCGGAACAATTTTTACCTTTACAGAAAGTGTTGCC
>JAUSOJ010000312.1 GCA_030656195.1 Lutibacter sp. | reverse complement strand
CAATGCCGTAAAACTTCCATAGTTTTTACAGACATTTTCAACCCTTAAAACATTGTTCATGCGATAGTTTTTGATTCGAAGGACGAAAATAGAACTATTTTGCTAAAACTTGGTTAATCTTGTTATAAAATTATTCCAGCTTTTCAATATACTTTTGTTGAATGGTTTTTAACAATTCCATAGAAGCCTTTGGTTTTACAACCCGCAAAATTTCGGTAATTCCGTGATTTACATAAAAAATTCCTTTTGCGATATCGTAATTTGCATCGGAGATGTTGTGTTTTATTTCCTGGGTTAGTTTTTTAAACTCATCCCAAGTCATATATCTTGGTACTTCAATATAGTAAACTTCATCTTCATCGTGGGAATGATAAATTCCTTTTTCAACTTCATCAACATTGAAAAAACGATTGATCCTTATTAAGACTTCCGTAGACTTAAATTTTTCACTTTTTGCAAAATCATAACCTTCATCCTTATAATATTGCTGGATTTGCCCTATTTCATGAAAACGATTTATTCCCTTTACCCTAACGCCATCCAACTTTCTGGAATTCATGGTCACCTCACATTTTGCGCCATCCAAATTCAAATGATATTTTTCATTAATTTTTTTGGTGACACGCAGTATTTTTTCAAATGAGTTTGGAGTTTTGGTCACAAAAATAATGGAAACGGGTTTCACAATTTCCGTAAACCTGCCATAATAATTTTTATAAGGATCCGGTACATTAATAACAAATGTGTTAGGAAGCTTGTTTTCGTCGATAGTATCTATTTTTTCCTGAATGATAATTTTCCCGATTAGTTCTTTTGTTGCCATAGTTTAAGGTTTGTGAATAGTTTTTTAAACTTATTCTTTTTTTCCATAATAAACAAACAAAATAATTTTTATTTAATTTATTATGCGTGCATAGTATTATTTTTTATATATTTGATAAATGCAAAAAGAACAAACTATAGATCACGCACTTAGAGCTACCTGGCAATCAGTGGCTAAAATGTATAATGAGCAGGCTGCAAAGCACGACAGTACTATGGCCATGGCCTTTGTTTTATTGAATGTTGATATTGAAAATGGAACGCCTTCAACCGCATTGGGACCATTAATGGGCATGGAACCCACCAGTCTTTCACGTATTTTGAAAAGTATGGAGGATAAAAAACTTGTTTACAGAGAAAAAAATCCAATAGATGGAAGAGGAATTTTAATAAAAATTACGGAATTCGGACTTGAAAAACGAAATACATCAAAAGAGCACGTCATTAAATTTAACGAAACCATCAGAAAACATATTTCTGAAGAAAAAATAAATCACTTTTTTGAAGTTACGGAAACCATCCACCAATTAATTAACGACAAAATCATTTTTAACAATAAACCGACCAAATAAAAAATAAATACTATTTACTTATGAAAAGACCAATAAAAAAAATAGCTGTAATCGGATCCGGAATCATGGGATCGGGCATTGCTTGTCATTTTGCAAACATTGGTGTAGAAGTTTTGCTGCTTGACATTATTCCCCGTGAATTAAATGAAGCAGAAAAAGCAAAAGGACTTACACTTGAAAACAAATTTGTTCGCAACAGAATTGTAAATGACAGTTTAAACGCTTCCTTAAAATCGAAACCTTCTCCTATTTATAACATCAAATTTGCCGAAAGAATTTCTACGGGAAATTTAGACGATGATTTGCATAAGATTAAAGAGGTAGATTGGATTATTGAAGTTGTTGTTGAACGATTGGACATTAAACAACAGGTTTTTGAAAAAATTGAAAAATTCAGAAAACCAGGTACGTTGATTACTTCAAATACTTCTGGTATTCCTATAAAATTTATGAATGAAGGCAGAAGCGCCGATTTTCAGCAACATTTTGCCGTTACCCATTTTTTCAATCCGCCGCGTTATTTAAAACTTTTTGAAGTGGTTCCCGGTCCGGACTGCAAACAGGAAGTTGTGGACTTTTTAATGATGTTCGGTGAAAAATTCTTAGGAAAAACTTCGGTTTTGGCAAAAGATACACCTGCATTTATTGGCAACAGAGTCGGTATTTTCGGAATTATGAGTTTGTTCCACCAAGTTAAAGAACTGGGATTGACCATTGAAGAAGTTGACAAATTAACTGGCCCGGTTATCGGCAGGCCAAAATCGGCCACTTTTAGAACTGTTGATGTGGTTGGATTGGATACGCTGGTTCACGTGGCAAACGGCATCTATGAAAATTGCCCGAATGATGAAGCCCATGAATTGTTTAAACTTCCTGAGTTTATCGATACCATGATGAAAAACAAATGGCTGGGAAGTAAAACCAAACAAGGATTCTATAAAATGGTCACCGA
>JAUSOJ010000305.1 GCA_030656195.1 Lutibacter sp. | reverse complement strand
AGCAACGGTAACAGCGTAACATTGCGTGTAAGTTTGCCCTGTAACCCCAATACAGAAATTATACGTTCCCGGAGCCAAATTTGCCGGCGTTGAGGTTGTACTTGTATAATTATACGGAACATTGTTAATTGTTACGGTATAATTTAGTGTCTTAACAGCCGTAATTTTAATTTGTCCGTTGTTTTTGCCCGGACAGGTTTCACTTAGTGTTTCTACGGTGAAATTATTTGCCGGCAAAGTAAAACAACCAGCCGCATCAACCAATGACCCTGGAGTTGTATTGGGGCATTTGTCAACATCATTCATAACGCCATCATTGTCATCATCATTAACATTTGCAATAGGAACTCCACAAATTTCAAGACGCCAGCTATTGATTGTTCCTATATCCTCAGGACCTGAATCCACCACTTTTAAAGTCCAGTTTCCAAAAGATTCTTCATTATAAAAATTGGACAATGATCCTTCCGGACTAAATGTGCCCGTAAAAGGAGCTATTCCATCTCTGATTGAATTTAAAGCACTATCGTCAAAAACAGTATTTATATAACCTGTTCCGTCATCACCATTATTGGCAGATAACATTACTTGTCTACCGCTTGGACTTATTAAAGTCAAATCCAAATCGCCCACCCATTCATGTGGAATATTTACGGTAACATTTATGTCTCTTATTAGTTTGTTATCGGAAATTGAAATGGTTGAAGAAACGCCGGTAGCGTTATTGTCAGGGATATTTTTAGGTGTATCCAATGCGTTTTTTGTGTCACACACCTCATTTTCGGTTGTAAATTTGAATATGCCCGAATAAGCGCTTTCATTGCAATCATTTATCGATTTAACCCTCCAATAGTAAGTTGTTTTTGACTGCAGATTTTGAGGTGAATAAGCGCTTAAAACTACATTGTCAGATTCTAAAATACTGCCAAAACCTGAGTCTTGAGAGATTTGAACAAAGTAACTTGTTGCGTTTACGTCATCATTCCAATCTAAATAAAAGGGTTTTAATACATCAATCACATTGTTAGCGGGCGAAACCAGCGTTGGCGCTGCAACAGTTGCACTGTAAACCCCTAAATTAATGCTTGTAGTTTTTGTTATTGAAGCAGAGGTCCCTATAATTGAAACATCATAATTCCCAACAATTGAAATTCCGCTTATGGTTACCTGAACACTCGTATTGTTGCTTGTTGCCGTGGCCGGATTAAAAGTAACTGTTGAACCGACGGGATTTCCGGTGGCGGAAAAAGTAGTTAGGGCATTAAATCCTAAAAAAGTATTGTAGGTAAACGTATAAACTGCAGTATTAGGGATACACACTTTTTTTGAATAGTCGACAAAATTCATGATAAATTCAGAAGTTTGAATGGTTATGTTTTTGGCATTTATCGCATAAAAAATATTTCCCACGCTTTCAACTTTAATGCGCGCCTTATTGGTGGCATTATTCGGAACAACAATCCCTTGAGAACCGTCATTTGGCACATTTGAAGCCAAAGTTATTGGGAAAGTTAAACCAGCATCCGTAGACAACAGAATATTTACAAAAGAACAATTTACAGGTGCTGCATTGCTGTTTGCCACATCCCAAGTGATGGTTTGGGAAGTTCCTGCTGCCCAGGTAACATCGGTTGATTGAGAAGTAACCTTAAAGGGTCCAGAACCTCCGGCAACAGTAACTGTCGTTTCCTTGCTGCCCGTTTGTCCGCCATTGCTGTTGTTGTCTCTAACAATTACCCCAAACCTCATCGTTCTGCTAACGGAAGGCAACACTTCCCATTGGTTTGATAAATTTCCGCTAATAATCGTTGCCAGATTTGGAAAATAACGCTTTGAATTAACAGTTGGGGGAATTGACCTGAAAGCTGGTCCTCCAGTAGCAGTTGAAACCAATGGATAGGTGGTGATTTCAGTATCCAATTGCTCCCAAGTATACCACAAAATGTCTCCATCAACGTCTGATGCAGTGGCATTTAATATAAAAGGCGTAGATTTTGGGATGGTATAATTTGGGATATCGATCAAAGTTGGCGCATTGTTTCCTGTTACAGAAACAGCGGCGCATGTACTGTATCCTGAAGAAATATTCGACCACATTTCCCTGATGCTCACCAAATGAAAATAGGCATCGGCATCATTTGTAACATTATAGGGCGCACAAAGTCCGGAATAGGCCATAATTGTCGATCCGCTTCCTGGCTCTACAGCCGTTCCATTATTTCGGTTGCCACCACCACAACCACCTGAATCACCATTAAAGGTATGGTGCGCACCATATTGATGTCCCATTTCATGTGCAACATAATCAATATCGTAAGCGTCTCCAATTGGACTGCTTGAGCCTGTGATTCCTCTGGCCTTCATTCCAGCATTACAAGGGCCGTTTAATTGTGCCAAACCACCGCCACCGGTGCTAAATGTATGTCCAATATCATAATTCGCAGCTCCTATATTCGCATCAATAATCGTTTGGCTTTCATTAATTAATTTATTGGAATCGTTATTTGTAAAACCATCAGTTGCGGCATCCAAAAAAATAACGGCCGTATTGTTGGCAACGAGCTTCATCGTTAAAGCAACATCTCTTTCAAAAATACCGTTCACTCTGGTCATTGTTGTTACGATTGCCGATAAAACCGCCGCTTTTTTTACTTCAACTGTTGCTGATGGACTAATATTTTGTCTATTTAAATGAAATGTTGAATATTCACCGGTTGTGGCAATAGCCAGCCTAAAAGTTCTTAATTTTCCGTCGTTGGCATTTTCAGCTTTTGCTGCAGCGGTTGATGCGGTTGTTTTTTGTACGGTGTTTACCTCATCAAATTTGCATTCAAAAGGCTCAATGGAAGGCAAATTTTTGCTTGAATAAACAATGTATGAATCGCCATTTTCAGTAGTTGGATCAATAAAAACGCTTCCTTCGGCATTTCCCAAAACCATAGCATGCAAACCATGTGGCGTTACACTAAATCTTATTGTGGAACCCGGATTGTCAATCCCTTTTCCTACATAAGACCTGATATTCGGATATTGCTTTTGAAGATTTTCATCTAAAATGGAAGCTTCAAAAACTTGGTATTTTTCCAATTTTCCTTTTTCATTCGGAAAACTTAAAACGGTGGTCGATTTTTCCAAATTCTCTTTTCTCTTTGGCGCCTTGCTCAACTTACTTTTGAGTTGGTTAACGTTTAATTGATAGGTTTCAAATTTGTTTGGAATGGATTTTCTGTCTAATTTTTTACTGGCGCTTTTTTCAAAACCGGTACTTTTAGTCCATAATTCATCCGAATTTTGGGCTGATACAGCAAAAAATAGCAGGCATAAAGAAAATGTTAAAAGGAACCGTTTTATGTAATGTTGTTTCATCTGGAGTTATAATTTTTTATTG
This sequence comes from Lutibacter sp., assembly GCA_030656195.1. Taxonomy (GTDB): domain Bacteria; phylum Bacteroidota; class Bacteroidia; order Flavobacteriales; family Flavobacteriaceae; genus Lutibacter. The sequence goes on along the minus strand of JAUSOJ010000305.1, from coordinate 29,144 downwards.
GAACAGCTGCTGCCTGCCTGCCGGCTGGCAGGTTCGCCATTAATCATTTCTGTATATCAAAATTTGTTATGGCTCGTTTCATCTGTTTATTATTTATTTTTTATTGGTACAGATGCTGTTCGCCATTAATCATTTCTGTGTGTATCAAAATTTGTTATGGCTCGTTTCATCTGGAGTTATAATTTTTTAATAGATCGTATGGAATTCAAACATCATCAGTAATCACTGGATTGTTCATTTATGCTCATTTCATAAATTATTTTGACAATGCCAGATGCCTAATTCACAAATATATATTGATAATTTGTTTTGCACAATTATAATACCAAATTAATTACACACATCAATCCCATTTTAATTAATTAAAGTATTTTTGTAATCCATAAGTAACCAAACCCGTTTTCAATTTTGAAAATTTATTCCAATTTAGCCGACTACTCCTCAAAAAACAAAACTTTTGTGACCATTGGCACTTTTGACGGCGTACATATTGGACATCAAAAAGTGTTGTTGAATCTCATCAATAGTGCAAAAAAAAACAGTGCATCTTCAGTTTTATTGACTTTTTTCCCGCATCCCAGAATGGTTTTGCAAAAAAATGCCGATATTAAATTGATTAACACCCTTGAGGAACGCATTGAATTGTTGAAAAAAACAGCATTGGACATTTTGGTAATACACGAATTCACAAAAGATTTTGCCGAAGAAACAGCCTTGGATTTTGTAAAAAACGTGTTGGTTGACCACCTTAAAATTTCCAATTTAATCATTGGTTACGACCATCGTTTCGGTAAAAACAGAGAAGGTAATTTTGATCAATTATCCGAATATGGAAAGATTTTTGGTTTTGAAGTAAACAAAATTTCCCAACAGGAAATTGACCATATCACCATCAGTTCAACAAAAATCAGAAAAGCCATTGAACGTGGCAACATCGAGGAAGCAAACCGCTATTTGGGTTATCATTTTATGCTGACTGGAGAAATTGTAAAAGGGAAAAATCTAGGTGAAAAAATCGGATTTCCAACCGCAAATTTATTTATTGAAGAAACTTATAAATTATTGCCAAAAACAGGGTCTTATATTGTTAAATCTGAAATAGAAAACCAAACCGTTTACGGCATGATGAATATTGGCTACAACCCAACGGTTAAAGGCAAAAAACAAACCATTGAAATTCATTTTTTCAACTTCAACAAAGATTTATACGGCAAAAAAATTCAAATTGATGTGCTGAAATTCTTGCGTGATGAACAAAAATTTGATTCGGTTGACAATCTGAAAAATCAATTGGAGAATGACAGACAAAAATCATTGGAAATTATAAACGGTACACTGTTTGAGCTTTAAAAACCTTAAATTACACAAATGAAAAATCTACTGCCATTGCTGTTTTTAATTATTGTTTCTTGTAAATCTACTTTTATGATAAATGAAGCCCTTTTGGTCAATACTTTAAATTGTCCCGAAAATGGCGATTGCACCATTGAATTGCTGCCAAACTCCTCCTTGGAATTTAAAAAAGATGAATTTGGCAATTTATATCCCGTAATTTCTGAAGGAAATAAAACGATTTTTAAATATATATATACCAGAAAACCCATTCCAAATACCCAAGACAGCAATTATTCTGAAATCGTTTTTGCCGAATTGGATTCCGTCATTACAGAAAAAACATTCACCAATGAAACCCTTCAGGATGCGAAATTACACTTTGGACGTTTATGCTTCTGCAAAGGCGAATCGGGTTATTTTCCCATCAAAAAAGGCGAATTTAAAATCACAAAATCTTCAAAAAAAGGCCTTAAAATAGACTTCAATTTTAAGATTGATGAAGTGCCGCAAATTATTTCAGCCATCAATGAAACAGTTTGTATAAAATCAAATGCAACTAATTAACATCCTTTAATTGCAATTTGTTAAATTTGCCTTTTAATTAAAGGATAAAACCCATGTTACAAGTAGCGTTTATAAGAGAAAACAGAGAAACTGTTTTAAAAGGTTTGGCAAAAAGAAATTATAAAAATGCCGAAGAAATGGTCGACAAAACCATTTTGGCTGATGAAGAAAGAAGGGCCATTCAAACAGAACTGGACGCTATTTTAGCCGAATCCAATAAACTTTCTAAAGACATTGGCGATTTATTTAAATCGGGCGAAACACAAAAAGCCGCTATTTTAAAACAAAAAACCATTCAGCTAAAAGATAGATCAAAAGAACTAAGCGACAATCTTCAGCAAAAATCAACCGATTTACAGGAATTATTATACTTAATTCCAAATATTCCCAATGAAATTGTGCCTGCAGGAACTTCTGCAGAGGACAACCTAAATGTTTTTCAGGAAGGCGAAATTCCAAAATTGCACGAAGGTGCCATGCCGCACTGGGAATTGGCAAAAAAATACGACATCATCGATTTTGAACTGGGCAATAAAATTGCAGGCGCAGGTTTTCCTGTATACAAAGGAAAAGGCGCAAAATTGCAACGCGCATTGATCAATTATTTTTTGGATAAAAATACCGCTGCGGGTTATGATGAAGTTCAGGTGCCGCATTTGGTGAACGAAGCATCAGGATTTGGAACCGGACAATTGCCCGATAAAGAAGGGCAAATGTATCATGACGCCACCGATAATTTATATTTAATTCCAACTGCGGAAGTTCCCGTCACCAATATTTACAGAGACGTTATTTTAAAAGAATCCGAATTTCCAATTCTTAAAACAGCTTATACGCCTTGTTTTAGAAGAGAAGCCGGTTCTTACGGCGCTCATGTTCGAGGATTGAATAGGTTGCATCAATTTGACAAAGTAGAAATTGTGCGAATTGAACATCCTTCAAACTCCTATGCGGCTTTGGAATTGATGGTAAATCACGTAAAAGGGATTTTGCAGGAACTGAAATTGCCTTACAGAATATTGCGTTTGTGTGGAGGAGATATGGGATTTACCTCGGCATTAACCTACGATTTTGAAGTGTTTTCAACTGCGCAGGACCGTTGGCTGGAAATTAGTTCGGTGTCTAATTTCGAAACATTTCAGGCAAACCGATTGAAACTTCGGTTTAAAAACAGTGAAGGTAAAAGTGAATTGGCGCATACGCTCAATGGAAGTTCGTTAGCATTGCCACGTGTTTTGGCAGGCTTATTGGAAAATTGCCAAACGCCCGAAGGAATTAAAATTCCCGATGCATTGGTGCCATATTGCGGATTTGAATTCATTAATTAGCGCAAACGGTAAACATTAATTTTTTGTAATTGTTCATTTCAACCAACGCTTCAAAATAAGCGTTCAATTGTCCGTTTTTCATAAAATTTAATGCGCTATTCTTTTTTGTCTCGTAATTTTCAACCTGTGCTTTCATAACCTAAAATTTAAATGGTTCTTTCTAGAAAGACTTTTTACGGGTAAATTTGCAACAGCGCTTTTGTGAAAACAGCTTTATTTATTAAAACTTTAACACTTGTTTGGTTATCTTTGAGAAATGTAAAAATCGCCTTATGCGCAACGCTTTAATCTTGTTTGTCTGTTGCTTTTCCCTGCAAATTTATGCACAGGAACCGCAACTGGCATCGCAGTATTTTAGAAATGGCGAGTATGAAAAAGCGGCTTCACTCTACAAAACGCTGTTTGAAAAAAATCCCTATAACGCCAATTATTTAAACGCATTAATTGATTGCTATCAACAGTTGGAAAAATTTGAGGAAGTGACTCAAATTGTGGTGAAACAATTAAAAAGCTACCCAAATCAAGAGTATTTGTATGTGGAATTAGGCTACAACGAACAATTGCAAAATTTTCCCGACAAAGCCGCTCCATATTATGAAAAAGCCTTGCTTTCAATAGATAAATCGCCGGCATTGGGTTATGTGGTCGCCAAAACTTTTCACGACAATTTCCTGTTGGACTATGCCCTGCTTGCCTACAAAAAAGCGATGGCCATGAATCCGAATGCCAATTACAACTTTCAAATCGCTTTAATTTATAGTGAAAAAGGGGAAATTGAAAATATGTTCAACACCTACCTGGACCTGATTGAAACAAATGAAAATTACGAATCGGTTGCGAAAAGTTATATCGGAAGATTTATTACGGAGGATGCTGAAAGTGAATCCAATATTTTACTGAGAAAACTCCTGTTAAAACGATCACAAAACAATCCGAATAAGAGCTGGAATGAATTGTTGAGCTGGCTTTTTATCCAACAAAAAGAATACGATAAAGCACTAATTCAGGAAAAAGCACTGCACAAAAGAAATGTGGGCAATTTAAACGGCATCCTAAATTTAGGAAAAATCACTTTTGAAAACAACGATTTTGAAGCCACAAAAAACTGTTTCCACTATGTGCTGGAAAATTCGCCAAATTTAGAAACTGAATTGCTTGCCAAATTGTATTTGCTTGAAGTAAATATGAAAACAAACGCCCCAGTTGAAACCGTTGAAATTCAATTTCAGCAATTGTTTAAACAATATGGTAAAAACGTGGCCACTTTGAGTATTCAATCCATTTATGCAGAATTTTTGGCTTTCAAAAAAAACGAATCAGAACAAGCGATTTCAGTGTTGAAAGAAGCGCTAAAATTGCCCGTTAACGAATTTCAAAAAGGGTATTTAAAAACAAAATTGGCTGATATTTTGGTATTTGAAAACAAATTCAGCAGCGCCTTAATTTATTATACCCAAGTTCAAAACGATTTAAAAAATCAGCCGATCGGACAAACGGCGCGGTTTAAAATTGCGCAAACATCCTATTTTAAAGGCGATTTTGAATGGGCACAATCGCAGCTCAGCGTATTGAAAAACTCTACCTCGCAACTCATCGCCAACGATGCTTTGGCGTTAAATTTGTTGATTACAGACAATGCCGTAAAAGACAGTTTAAAAATAGCCTTGAAAAAATATGCCGTTGCCGATTTGCTTTCCTATCAGAACAAAAATCAGCAGGCCATTGATACCTTGCAATTTGTTTTGAACCAATATAAAGGTCATCCTATTGAAGATGAAGCGCTCTTTAAACAAGCGCAATTGTTTGAAAAAATAAATCAGTTTACAAATGCTGAAAACAACTATTTACAAATTATCAGCCTAAATAAAGATGATATTTTGGCCGATGACGCCCATTATTATCTGGCCGAATTGTATTTAAACAAATTAAACCGTCCGGAAAAAGCCAAAGAATATTATCAAAAAATGATATTTGACTATCCATCGAGCATTTATGTGGTGGATGCCCGGAAAAAATTCAGGAAACTGCGGGGCGATGAGGTGAATTAGGAAAAAGCAAATCCTATCCCCAGCCCTTTCCTAAGGAAAGGGAGTTTGAAAGAGTCACTTAAGAAAGATATTTTTTATCTTTAGCAGTTATTTTTCTTTTAACATTTAACATTTAACATTTAACATTTATCATTTAACATTTAACATTTAACTTTTAACTTTTAACATTTAACTTTTAACTTTTAACTTTTAATATCTAATATCTAATATCTAACTTTTAATATGTACATCTACAGCGTTACCACAAATATAGAAGAATCCATCCACGATGAATGGTTGCAATGGATGAAAGAAAAACACATTCCCGATATGCTTTCAACCGGAAAATTCAGCTACGCCAAAATGAGCCAGGTGATGATTGAGGAAGAAATGGGCGGCACAACCTACTCTGTGCAATATACCACCGAAAGTTTGGCAACTTTACAGGAATATTATAAAGAAGACGCCGCAAGATTGCGCGACGAAGCTACCAAACTTTTTAGTGGTAAATTTGTTGCTTTCAGAACCGAATTAAAAATAATCAGCGAGCAATTTAGCATGAGCGTGAAAAACTAATTTTATGAGTGTAAGAGCAAAAAAACACCTTGGACAACATTTTCTGAAAGACGAGCAGATAGCGCAAAATATTGCCGACAGCCTAACCGAAAAAGGCTATAAAACCGTCTTGGAAATTGGTCCGGGAATGGGTGTTTTAACCAAGTATATCCTTAAAAAAGACTTGGTTGTGCACGTGATTGAAATTGACACAGAGTCGGTGGAATATTTGAAAGCAAACTATTTAAACCTGGCCGACAGAATTATTTCAAAAGACTTTTTAAAAATTAACATTTCCGATTATTTTGGGGAAGAACAAGTGGCAATAATAGGCAACTTTCCCTACAATATTTCCACGCAAATTGTGTTTAAAACACTGGAAAACCGACATCAAATTCCTGAATTTTCAGGCATGTTCCAAAAAGAAGTCGCCAAGCGCATCGCTGAAAAAGAAGGCAGCAAAGTGTACGGAATTTTATCCGTGTTAACGCAGGCCTTTTACGATGTGGAATATTTATTTACGGTGCCGCCCACAGTTTTCAATCCGCCGCCAAAAGTGGATTCTGGCGTAATCAGGCTCACCCGAAAAGAAAATTTCACCTTGCCGGTGAACGAAAAATTGTTCTATACCGTTGTTAAAACCGCTTTCAACCAGCGCAGAAAAACCATGCGTAACAGTTTAAAAACGCTCAATTTATCCGATAATTTAAGAGAAGACCCTATCTTTGCCAAACGTCCGGAACAATTATCCGTTCAAGAATTTATAAGTCTGACCGCTAAAATAGAAAATGATGCCGTTTGAAATAACAAAAGGTTACATCCAAGAAATTCAGGAATTAATTGCTGACGGCAACAATGAGTCGATTTTAAAGCAATTGGCTGAAGTGCATTATGCCGACATTGCTGAAATTATCGAGGATTTAACCATTGAGGAAGGCATCTATTTAATAAAATTACTGGATAGCGATGTAACATCTGATGTGATTACCGAATTGGATGAAGATACCCGTGAAAAAATCTTGGGCGGACTTTCATCCAAAGAGATTGCGGAAGAAATTTCGGAATTGGACACCGATGATGCTGCCGATATTATTGCGGAACTTACCAACAAACAACAGGAAGAAGTAATTTCCCATATTGAAGATGAAGAGCACGCCAAGGACATTCGGGATCTTTTGCGGTACGATGAAAATTCTGCCGGCGGGTTAATGGCGAAAGAGCTTATCAAAGTCAATGAAAATTGGAATGTGCTTACCTGCGTTAAAGAAATGCGCGCCCAGGCTGAAGAAGTGTCGCGCGTACATTCCATCTATGTGGTTGATGACCATGACATTTTAAAAGGCCGATTGTCTTTAAAAGATTTATTGACAACCTCAACAAGAACCGCCATCAAAGACATTTTTATCAAAAAAGTGGATTTTGTGCACGTTGACGATAAGGCCGAAGATGTGGCAAGAATTATGCAAAAATACGATTTAGAAGCCATTCCGGTGGTGGATAAAGCTGGCCGTTTGGTGGGAAGAATCACCATTGATGATATTGTTGACGTTATTAAAGATGAAGCGGAAAAAGATTACCAAATGGCTGCAGGGATTTCACAGGATGTGGAAGCTGATGATACCATTTGGGAATTGACAAAAGCGCGTTTGCCCTGGCTAATTTTAGCGCTTTTTGGCGGATTTGTGAGTGTTTCCATCTTGGGCGGATTCTCAGCCGCTATGGTGAAATACAAAGAATTGTTCTTTTTTACCCCTTTAATTGCGGCAATGGCCGGAAACGTTGGCGTACAATCTTCCGCAATTGTCCTCCAAGGTTTGGCAAACGACAGTTTAAGAGGTTCTTGGTGGAAAAGATTGATCAAAGAAGTTTCATTAAGCTTGTTAAACGGATTGGTGCTTGCGGCGCTATTAATGTCGGCAGGGATGTTCTTTTTAGGTTTCAACATAAAAGTTGGCTTAACCGTTGCCATATCTTTGGTTTCGGTAATCATAATCGCCTCTATAATTGGCACTTTTGTCCCAATCATTTTAGACAAAAGAGGCATCGACCCGGCATTGGCAACAGGGCCTTTTATCACCACAAGCAACGATATTTTCGGGATTTTAATTTATTTTTGGATCGCAAAAATCATTTTAGGATTTTAATTTTGGGCATTCCCCGCCATCCGGCGGGTCAGGCTTTTCGCACTCGCTTTTTAATTGTTTCCAACAATTAAAAGAGCTCAAACAATCGCTTCAATCCTTAATGCAAATTGATTTACAATCTGCGATTTTCTATTTTAAAACTTTCATCATCAAAAATTAACCAAAACAACATCGCGCACCTTGCGTTTTTTTCTTTGCGTCCCTCGCGGTTAAGTCTTTGGCTTATTAACCCAAATCAAAAACAACAGATTCCGCTAAAACCTAAATTTCTTAAACAAATCCCAAAGCACAACGCCCACACTTACCGAAATATTCAAAGAATGTTTGGTGCCAAATTGCGGAATTTCAATGCAATAATCCGATGCTGAAACCACTTTTTGCTGCACGCCTTTTACCTCATTTCCAAAAATAACTGCATATTTCTGGTTGGGTTCAACGGTAAAATCTTGCAGCATCGTGCTGTTTTCGGCCTGTTCAATCGCCAAAATTTTAATTTTTGAATCGTTCAGTCTTTCAATAAGTTCAAGTGTATCTTCAACGTATTCCCAATCAACAGATTCGGTGGCGCCCAAAGCAGTTTTATGAATGTCCTTATGCGGCGGTTTTGCCGTGATGCCGCACAAATAAATTTTCTCAATCAAAAAAGCATCGCTGGTTCTAAAAACCGATCCAATATTGTTCAGACTTCTGATATTGTCAAGAACAACAATCAGCGGAATTTTAGCCGTTTTTTTAAACGCTTCAACATCCAATCGTTCCAATTCACTGTTTTTTAATTTTCTCATTGTTTTTTTTATTTGTTGAAACGTTGAATATTTCAATTAAAATGTAACTTCGCAAAACTAATGTAAATTCTTAAAAAATTGGCGTCAAAAATCGATAAAGTCTCTCCCTTAATGAAACAATACAATGCAATCAAGGCAAAATATCCTGATGCCATGTTGTTGTTTAGGGTTGGCGATTTTTACGAGACTTTTGGTGAAGACGCCAAAAAAGCATCCCGGGTTTTAGGAATCGTTTTAACCAAACGCGGCGCGGGAAGCGAATCAGAAACCGCTTTGGCCGGATTTCCGCACCACTCTCTAAACACTTATTTGCCGAAATTGGTAAAAGCCGGAATGCGTGTGGCAATTTGCGACCAGCTGGAAGATCCTAAAATGACAAAAACCATTGTAAAACGTGGCGTTACGGAATTGATAACGCCTGGCGTTTCCTTAAACGATGAAGTTTTACAGTCTAAAACCAATAACTTTTTAGCAGCGGTGCATTTCGGAAAAAGACTGCTTGGCATTTCCTTTTTAGACGTTTCAACCGGCGAATTTTTAACCGCACAGGGAAATGCAGAATACATTGACAAACTGTTGCAAAATTTCAGTCCTAGCGAAGTATTGGTGCAAAAACAGCACAAAGCAAAATTCAACGAATTGTTTGGTGAGCGCTTTTATAATTTTTATTTGGAAGACTGGATTTTTCAGCCAGAATATGCCAACGAAGCTTTAACCAATCACTTTAAAGTGAAAACCCTCAAAGGTTTTGGGATTGAAGAATTGGAAGAGGGCATCATTGCATCCGCCGTGGTTTTGTATTATCTCTCAGAAACACAACACAACAAATTAGAGCATATTTCGGTCATCAATCGCATTTCCGAAGAAAATTATGTTTGGATGGACCGGTTTACCATTCGAAATTTGGAGTTGTACCATTCCAATTCGCCAAATGCCGTGACGCTTTTGGATGTGATCGACAAAACCATTTCGCCAATGGGAGGCAGGTTGCTTAAACGCTGGCTTGCATTGCCTTTAAAAGATTTAAATCGCATTAAAAGGCGCCATGATATTGTAAAATATTTTATAGACAACGACGACTTTTTTGAACTGACCACTTATCAAATAAAGCAAATTAGCGATATTGAACGGTTGGTTTCAAAAGTGGCGGTGGGAAAAGTGAATCCGCGGGAAGTTGTGGCGCTTAAAAATTCCCTGAATGCCATCATTCCCATAAAAGAATCCGCAGAAAAAAGCAACAACGAAGCGTTAAAAATAATTGGTGAACAACTGCAAAGCTGCACCACCATTCGTGAAAAAATTACCAAAACATTAAATGAAGACGCTCCGGTAAATATCAATAAAGGAAATGCCATCGCAAGCGGCGTTTCGGCCGAATTGGATGAATTACGCGCTATTTCAACCTTGGGAAAAGGCTATTTGGACAATATGCAGGTGCGTGAAATTGAACGCACCGGCATTTCTTCCTTAAAAATTTCCTTCAACAATGTTTTTGGCTATTATATTGAAGTTCGCAACACACACAAAGACAAAGTGCCTGAAGATTGGATTCGAAAACAGACTTTGGTAAGCGCCGAGCGCTATATTACTGAGGAATTAAAAGAATACGAAACCAAAATTTTAGGCGCTGAAGATAAAATCGGAAAACTCGAAAATGAACTTTTTGCGGAATTGATCAGCTCTTTGATGGATTCCATTCAGCCCATTCAGCTAAACGCACAATTAATTGCCCAAATTGATTGTTTGAGTTCTTTTGCCGAAGTGGCCAAGCAAAACAATTATGTACGTCCGCTTTTGGATGAAAGCACCGATTTGGAAATTAAAAACGGCCGCCATCCGGTGATTGAAAAGCAATTGCCAATAGGCGAAGAATATATTGCCAATGACGTTGTTTTAAACAGAAACCAACAACAAATTATTATGATTACCGGTCCGAATATGAGCGGTAAATCGGCTATTTTACGCCAAACTGCCTTAATTGTGCTGTTGGCGCAAATGGGCAGTTACGTACCTGCGCAAAACGCCCGAATTGGCGTGGTCGATAAAATATTTACGCGTGTTGGCGCCAGTGACAACATTTCTATGGGCGAATCAACTTTTATGGTTGAAATGAACGAAACCGCCAGTATTTTGAACAATATTTCCGAAAGAAGTTTGGTGTTGCTGGATGAAATTGGCCGGGGAACAAGCACCTACGACGGAATTTCAATTGCCTGGGCCATTGCAGAATATTTGCATGAACATCCGTCAAATGCAAAAACATTGTTCGCCACGCATTACCACGAATTAAATGATATGACCAATACGTTTGAACGTGTAAAAAACTTCAACGTTTCCGTAAAAGAACTGAAAGATAAAGTGGTTTTTCTGCGAAAATTGGTTCCCGGAGGCAGCGAACACAGTTTTGGAATTTACGTGGCTAAATTGGCCGGAATGCCATCATCGGTTATTCACCGTGCAACAAAAATGCTGAAGCAACTTGAAAAAAATCACACAAATTCATCCGTAAAAGAAACCTTGAAAACGGCTTCAGAAAACGATATGCAATTGAGTTTTTTTAAGCTGGATGATCCTTTGCTTGAAAACATCAAAGAAGAAATTCTCTCCACCAACATCGATACGCTTACGCCTATTGAAGCCTTGATGAAGTTGAATGAAATAAAACGCATGCTTACCAAAAAGTAAATAATATTGGCTATTTTGTTTTTATAATGTTAATTGTTTTGTTGGGTTTGTTAAGATTTATTCATTGCGTCATTTTTTAATTATCTTTGTAGCCTAAAAAATATTTAATATGTTTTTATTTATCAGCGGTGGCGAAATATTTGTAATTTTATTGGTGGTTGTGATGGTTTTTGGAGCGGACAAACTTCCGGAAATTGCACGCGAACTGGGAAAAGGAATGCGGCAAATTAAAAATGCAACCAATGACATTAAGCGCGAAATTCATAATAGCGCCGAAAAAAACGACATTGATATTGATGTTGCCGCAAAAGTGAGAAATGAGGTAAACAGGATAAAAGACAATTTTGACGATTTCTCTAACCCTATGAAAAAAGTTAAGGATGATATTGAAAAATCCATCAATCCTTTAAAAGATGCCGACGGAAATTTGGTGAGTTATTTTAGCAAACCAAAGGATGCAAAAAATACGGTAACTGACATTTCCGCCAATATTACCGCCGATTCCTCAACTACGGCCATAGACCTTAAAAATTCTGCAACGCCAACAGAAGAAGTTAAAAACGTTGCTGAAAATTCTCCTGAACCTGAAGTTAAAGATCCCAAAGAAGAAGAGAACGGATCTGTTAAAAGAGAAAGATAATTTTCAAATTACCGCATCAAAAAATTCCAGCTTATTTCACCCTGCTAATTGACAATCCATCTCTGATTGGCAGCAAAATAGTTTCAATTCTATCGTCATTATTTAACAATTCATTGTATACAACCAAGGCTTGGGTGTCTTTATCATGGGGTTCAATTTTTTCAACAACTTTTCCGCTCCACAACACATTGTCGGATAAAATTACGCCGCCCGAATTCATTTTATCAATAATCATCTTAAAATAGGTAATGTAATTTTCTTTATCCGCATCAATAAAAACCAGATCGAATTTTTCGTTTAAGGTTGGGATAATGTCCATGGCATTTCCAACCAACTGTTTTATTTGTAAATTATAGGGCGATTGCTCAAAATATTTTTTGGCAAAATCTTCCAGTTCTTCATTTTTATCGATGGTGAAAAGCGTTCCGTTTTTTTGCATTCCTTCCGCCAAACATAAAGCCGAATAACCGGTATAAGTGCCAATTTCCAAAATGTTTTTTGGCTGGATTAATTTAGAAATCATCGACAAAATTCTGCCCTGATAACCTCCGCTCAACATCCTGGGATTTAACACTTTTTGCCAAGTTTCCTTGTTCAACTGTTGCAGTAATTCTGGTTCTTTTTGGGAATGATTTACAACGTAATCATCTATTTTTTCAGGTAAAAAATTCATTTTATTTTATATTTTAAAGGAAACCAAAGACGCTGTGTTCAACAAAAATTTATCGATAAATCAATTCTCCACAGCAATCTTTAAGGTCTATTTATGGATTAAGCTTCTATTTTGGTTTTTAATTCCTGCGCCATTAATTCTTTTTCATCTCGGTTTAAATGAGTCGTTTTATGGCTTTCCGCTTCCTTTAATTTTCGCAAACAAACACTCATCATCTTGTTCTGTTTGGCGTAAAGTCCGCATTTTTTACATAAAAATAAATGAGTGCCAAGTTTTATTTTTTCCCATATGGAGGCTTCCTTATATTGGCTTTTGTCGCAAATTTCAGTTGCTTCATTACATGTAATTTTCATGTCAATATATTTTAAATTTTAAACCAATTTTCTTCCATGCACTTTCTGAGTTGGGTTCGGGCTCTGTGAATAATGACCCAAAAATTTGTCGAAGTAATTTCAAGTTCATTACAAATATCCTCCGTTTCAATTTGATGCACGGTTTTCATCCTAAAAACCATAGCGTATTTTTCGGGCAGGCTTTCGATGCATTTTTCCAAAACAATGGCCAATTCTTCGTTTTCAATCTTTTTTTCAATTTCACCGCTCCAGTCGGTTGGCGCACGTTCTTCTAGCCATTCTCCTTCTTTTTCGCCTTCCGCATAAAAACTCATACGCACTTCAGCCTTTCCTTTTGTCGAATTAATTTTGCGGTAATAATCAACAATTTTACGTTTTAGAATAGCGATTAACCAAGTGCGCTCGCTGGATTCTCCTTTAAAATTATCCTTAGCCTTTAAGGCCGAAAAAAAAGTGTCCTGTACCAAATCTTTGGCCAAATCTCTGTCGTTAAGCCGGCTAATGGTATAATTGAAAAGGTAATCGGCATGCAAGCTGACCCATTTTTCCGGATTTAAAAATTGTTTATCGGTTACAGACATTTAAAGGCTATTTTCTGATTGGCTAAGGTAAATAATTTAACAGAATCATGTTGTTTTAAATTGGATTGACCTTATGTCAATTTCACGCAAGAACGCCAATTTTTGATGAAAAAAATCCTATAAATAAGAAATCATTAACAGTTTAACCTTAAAAATCTGGTAAAATCGGGTTATCTTTGCTTTAAGCCGATAAATCTTCCTTTTTAGACTTTTTGATTTCTGCAATAATTTTATTCCTAGTTTTCAATCATCCATCTGAAGTTTTATTCAATATGAAAAGAGAAATGTTTGACCTAAAAAATAATACAAATGGAACCAATATTCAATAATGAATTAATAAAAGAACTCGTTACATTTCGTAAAATGCTGCACGCCAATCCTGAAGTTTCGGGGAAAGAATACAACACTGCCAAAAGCGTTGCCAACTTTTTAAAAACCTGCACGCCAACCCAAGTCATAGAAAACATTGGAGTAACTGGTATTGTGGCTGTGTTTGACAGCAAAAAACCAGGGAAATCGGTCATGTTTAGGGCAGAATTGGATGCTTTGCCAATACAGGAAATCAACACGTTTTCGCATAAATCAACAATCGATGGCGTTTCCCATAAATGCGGACACGATGGGCACACAACTGTTTTATTGGGATTGGCCAGGATTTTATCTGAACAAAAACCAAAAACCGGGAAAGTATTTTTACTGTTTCAACCTGCGGAAGAAGACGGCGAAGGTGCAAAAGCAGTGTTTGCCGACCCAAAATTTGAAACATTAAGACCCGATTATATTTTTGCTTTTCACAACCTGCCTGCCTATCCTTTAAACCAAATTGTGGTGAAAAACAATTCGTTTACCGCCGCCGTAAAAAGCATCATCATTAAAATAAACGGGAAAACCGCACACGCCGCAGAGCCGGAAAACGGCTTGAATCCGGCGCTTGCCATTGCAGAAATTTTACAGGAATCGGCGAAATTTTCCAACAATGATCCAAACCGAAACGATTTTACCTTAATTACGCCAATTCATATTGAAATGGGTGAAATTGCATACGGAATTTCAGCAGGTTATGGAGAAATACGACTTACCATTCGCACCTGGAATGAAGAAACTATGGAAAAATTAACCGCCGATATCATAAATTGTGTTGAAAAAGCAGCTGAAAATCATCAAATGCCCATCACCTGTTCGTGGACACAAGAATTTTACGCAAACCAAAATGCTGATAAAGCAGTTGAAATTATTAAAGAATCTGCAACAAATTTGGATTTTGACATTTATGAAAGAAAATTTCCTTTTAAATGGGGAGAAGATTTTGGCCTGTTTACGCAACATTTTAAAGGCGCCATGTTTGGCATTGGATCGGGTGAAAAAAGTCCGTCACTGCACAATCCCGATTATGATTTTCCGGATGACATTTTACCTGTCGCCATGCAATTGTTTCACAAAATAAGCTTACGTATTTTATCATGAAATCCCTTCACACCTCACACATAGAAATCAGCAAATCGGCACTGGAGCACAACCTTCAGTTTTTAAAAAATTACATTGGAAACGGCGTACAAATATCTTCGGTGGTCAAAGGCAATGCTTATGGGCACGGACTTGAAGTGTTTGTTCCGCTGGCGGAAAATTGCGGCATCAATCATTTTTCGGTATTTAGTGCCGATGAAGCTTTGCGTGTACATAATGCAAGCACTAAAAACAGCACGGTGATGATTATGGGACTCATCAACAATGAGCAGCTGGAATGGGCCATTGAAAACAATATTGAATTTTATGTTTTTGAACCTGACCGACTAGAAAAAGCGCTTGAAACAGCTAAAAGACTTGGTAAAACGGCCAAAATTCACATTGAAGTGGAAACCGGAATGAACAGAACCGGATTTGCGATGGACCAACTTCCGGTAGTGTTGAAATTGCTGAAAAACAATAGTGATTACCTTTTTTTTAAAGGACTTTGCACCCATTTTGCAGGAGCGGAAAGCATTGCCAATTATTATCGGATTCACAAACAGCAACAGGTTTTCCAAAAAGTGCTGAAAAAAGTAGCTGCCGCTGGTCTAACGCCCGAACAAAAACATACGGCTTGTTCGGCCGCCGCTTTGCGCTATCCTAAATTTCAAATGGACATGGTGCGGTTAGGCATTATTCAGTATGGATTTTTTCCCAACAAAGAAATTTTGATTGAGTATTTAACCAAAAAGAAAGTGACTCAAAATCCGTTGAAACGCCTGATTTCCTGGAAAAGCCACGTGATGGATGTGAAGAAAGTAAAAACGGGCGAATTTGTTGGCTACGGCACGTCCTATCTTGCCAATTCCGATTTAAAAATAGCCATAATTCCTGTTGGTTACGCTCACGGTTTTAGCCGTAATTTAAGCAATCAGGGCATTGTGCTGATCAACGGACAACGTGTTAGCGTTGTTGGAACCGTAAATATGAATATGATTACGGTTGATGTTACCCAAGTTAATTCGGTTGAAAAAGGCGATGAAGTTGTTTTGATAGGCAAACAAGGCGACTTGGAAATAAGCGTTTCGTCGTTTAGCGAATTTAGCGAGCAGGTAAATTATGAATTGCTTACAAGATTACCTGAAAATTTACCCAGATTAATTGTTGATTGAAATAAGTTACTTCTTAATTAATGCTTTCTAAAAATCAGTTTTACATTTAATTTATTAACGAATAATTAGTACCTTTATAAGTAATCCTTAGCTTTTATTTAATTTTGAAAAATAATGGACATCATAAAACAATCCTTAAATAAACTGTAATGAATAAATTCACAGACTATTTTTTGGATCTTTACAATAGTTTCCTAGATAAACTTCCAGCTATTTCAATTGCAATCGTTATTTTAACAATAGGTTTTTTAATTTCCAGTGGTTTTAAAAATTTGATCCAGAAAAAAATTAAACCAAAATTAACCAATACCTTATCCGCCGATTTTATTTCACAAGTTACCTCAATAATCATCAGGTTAATTGTTATTGTGATGGCGCTCAATTTATTGGGTTTTAAAAACTTTACAACGCAAATATTGGCAGGAGCAGGAATTCTTACTTTTATAATTGGTTTTGCTTTTAAAGATATCGGTGAAAATTTTTTAGCAGGTATCATACTTGCATTTAAAAGTCCGTTTAGGATGAAAGACCTTATTGAATCAGGCACTATTTTGGGTTACGTACAGGAGTTGAATTTGAGGGAAACACTTGTAAAAACACCCGACGGCAAAGACGTGTTTATTCCAAATGGCCAAATCCTGAAAAATCCGCTTATCAATTATACCATTGATGGTTTTTTACGCTATGAATTTATTATTGGCCTTGATTATAACAGCAACATTGCTGAAGCCTTAAAAATTATTTCAGATTCTGTTTCTGAAATTAGTGACGTATTGAACACTAAAAATAAAAAAACAACCGTGCTTATTGACGAGTTAACGGCCAGCACCATAAACTTTAAAATTTTATTTTGGATAGATACTTTTAAAAGTTCGTCAAAAACATATCACAACAGTATCAGGTCGGTTGTAATAAATAAAGTTGTTCAAAACCTCTTGCAAAAAGGATTTTATCTACCATCAACCATTGTTGAAATTAAAAAGCACAACCCGTAAATTCAGATTTAAATCCTTTCATTTTAAAGTAATCGGTCATTTTAAAAAAATCAAATTTCGAAATTTTTAGTTTTTGGCTTCTTGTTTTTCAAACACATTATTCCCTCTTTCAATATCAGCCATCAATTGTGAAGGATCAATTTCAACTTTTTTCACTTCTTTTGAAGTTGAGAAAGTATAAGTTGGATGTGCCCAGGCCCAATTTTTAATTAATGTTGCATCGGTGGTTTTTTCGCCGCGCATCATATTTAAAGGAATGTAAAAATTTTCTGTGCTGCCATCAACATAAGTGACTGAAACATCAATAGGCATCGGTATTTGCCCAACTCGTGCCAACGTAACCGAAGTTCCCTCAACTTTCGCAACCGCGTAATCAATGGTATGCAAGGTTTGCGTCCATTCATTCAAAAACCAATCCAATTGAATTCCCGAAATTTTCTCGGCAGTTCGTTTAAAATCATTGGGTGTTGGATGTTTGAATTTAAAATCTTCAAAATATTTTTTAATGGTTTTTTGCACATTTTCTTCTCCGATGATATAATTCAGCTGCGACAGAAACATACTGCCTTTGGTTTAGCTTCCAATACCAAAAGCGGCATTGGTATTAAATCGGTCGGCGTGGGTGGTTAATGGTTCTTCAATATTATTTTTCACCGCATAAAAATAGTTTTTGTAACCTTTTGCATTTGGTTTTCCGTCACCGCCTTCTAAAATTAAGCTGGAAGCCATTGTTGAAACATACGAAGTAAAACCTTCATCCATCCAAGAATGTTTGCTTTCATTGGTTGCCAAAATTTGTTGAAACCAGCTATGCGCCAATTCGTGAAAAACGGTTCCAACTATGTCATTTAAGGTTTCTCCGCCCTCAATTAAAGTGCACATGGCATATTCCATACCGCCATCGCCGCCTTGAATTACGGAATACTGTTTCCAAGGATATTCTCCAATATTTTCATTGAAATACTGCAATGCTTTTTCTGTTAAAGGCTGAACTGCTTTCCAGGCTTTTGCATATTTTTTGTCTTTCTTATAAATGAAGTGAAGTTCTGTTCCATTGGCCGTTTTTAAAATATCGTGCACATAATTTGGATCGGCTGCCCAGGTAAAATCGTGCACATTTGGCGCCACAAAATGCCATTTCAGTTTTTTTCCCTTCGGAAGCTTCAGTGCCTTGGTTTTATCTTCATAGCCATGGCCAACTTCCTGCGGATTTTGCAAATATCCTGTTCCGCCAACGGTATAGGTTTTATCAATATGAAGCGTCACGTCAAAATTTGCCCAAACTCCGTGAAATTCACGGGCAATATAAGCATCTGCGTGCCAGCCTTCAAAATCGTATTCCGCCATTTTCGGATACCATTGCGCCATGGAAAGTGCCACGCCATCCACACTGTTTCTGCCGGCCCTGCGAATATGAACAGGCACCTGACCTTCAAAAGTCATGTCAAATTTTACTTTCTCTCCCGGTTGAATTGCTTCATTTAAAGTCACTTTTAACACGGTTCCGTCGATACTGAATGTTACGTCTTTTCCGTTTTGTTTTAACGACAATACTTTTAAATAGCCAATTTCATTGGGTTTCAATTTGGCGATTCTGCTTTCATAAACCGGATTTTCTTTGGTGCCAATATTGTTTACCATTCTTTTATCCGGATCTGGAACAGCCTGTAATCGGGCATCCATTTCACTGTTTGGCTGAAAAGCGTTGAAATACAAATGATAAAAAACGAAATTTAATTCGTCGGGAGAATTGTTGGTATATATCAATTCCTGTGTTCCTTTATACTGATAATTTTCTGCATCAATATCCACAACCATTTTGTAATCGGCATGTTGCTGCCAGTAAGAAGTGTTATTTTGCGCAAAAACTGCGGTTGAAATAATTGTAAAAAGTACTACAAAAAATCTATTCATAAGGGATTTGTTTATTTGCCGCAATATAAACATTACTTTATAAAACAAAAAAACACACGGCGAACCGTGCGTTTTTTTAACAATAAATTATAATTTTTGGTTTTAATTCACCATTTTATCGGCCAATAACAAGGCGTTGTAAGCATTTGCGATACTTCCTGCTTTTGACAAGCTTGAAAACGGCGCTTTATCACCTTTTTGTCCAGGAACAAGTACTTGTAAATTTACTTTAACACCTGAATTCATGATAATGTGTTTTACCTGACTTGCGGACAATTGTGGATAATAAGAACGAATTAATGTTGCAATACCGGCAACTTCAGGCGAAGCCATAGAAGTACCGCTAAATTTTGCATATTCATCTTTTGGCACTGTTGAATAAATTTGCACTCCAGGCGCAAAAACATCAACATTTAGTTTGCCGTAATTGGAAAATGAAGCCAGCAAATTTTCGTTAAAATTGGCACTCAAAGCCCCAATGGTAAGTACATTGTCTGAAAATTCGGTTACTTTATCTTCAGAATCATTTGGAAAATTGTCTTTTACATCAATATTTTTATTGTCGTTTCCGGCAGCGTGCACCAACAAAACATCATGCTTTTCGGCGTATTTTATAGCGTCAAAAACCCATTCTTTGTTCGGTGAAAAGCTTTTTCCAAAACTCATGTTGATTACTTTTGCGCCATTGTCTACGGCATATCTAATTGCCAACGCAACATCTTTATCGCGTTCATCACCATCTGGCACCGCCCGAACAGACATTAATTTTGCGTTGTGGGCAACCCCTTGCAATCCTTTATTGTTATTTCTTGAAGCTAAAATAATTCCGGCCACATGTGTTCCGTGAGATTCTTCCTCTTTTGAACCGATCACAAACCCGTTTCCGTAATTTCTGTCGTTAAAATCTTCCGGATTGTCGCCAACAATGGCGCGTCCGTCAAAATTAAAATCGTAGTTTTTATTTTTCTTTTGAGTTTCATAATAGTCCAAATAGGCATCTTCATCCAAACCTCTGCCAAATAAACCAATCAAATCGCCAACTTGTGCTTTTAATGTTTGGTCATCCGTGTTTATTCCCTGTAAATCTTCCAAGGTAATGGCTTGTTTGCCCAAGTATTTCTTAACTGCCGCAAAATTATCGGCTATTTGCTCCATACGGGTCAAGGTTTGGAAATGTCTTGAGGAAGCCGTTTTAAACTCTTCCACATATTCCTGGTATTTTTTAAAGTCGGCTTTGTCGGCTTCACTGATGTCTTCCAATTTTTTACCTTCAAAACGCGGATTTAATTTGGCTACAATACGTGTGATTTCCAATTGTTCTGGAGCGGCATCACCGTTTCCTCCTAAATAATTCCATCCGTAAATATCATCCACATAACCATTATTGTCATCGTCAATGCCATTTCCAGGAATTTCTTTGGTATTGATCCAAAGAACGTCTTTTAAATCTTCGTGCTCAATGTCAATTCCAGAGTCAATTACGGCAACAATAACTGTTACGCCTTTTTTTCCCTCTAAAAATTTATAGGCTTTGTCCAGGCTCATTCCGGGAATGGTATCCGCCACCAAATCGGCATGTGCCCAATGGTTGAATTGTTCTTCGCCAATGGCGCCTTTCTTTTGTGGCATGGAAATAGTGGTTTCCATGGTCGGAACTGGTTTGTCAGCGATAGATTTTACAGAACCGCAACTTGCTAATGAAATTGTTGCCAACGCAACAACAAACATCGATTTAAATATTCTCATTCTTTTGTTTTGTGTTAATTAAATACTTCGTTAAATGTATAAGTTTGATTTAATCGCACGCCTTTTTCGGTGTGTTTTATGGTACAAAGTTCATTGGTGGCATCATGCTCAAAGAACAAAAAATAATTATTGTCGGCAGCAATGTTTAAGAACTTCTCTTTTTCTTCCATGGTCAAAAGCGGACGCGTGTCATAGCCCATCACGTACGGCAAAGGAATATGCCCAACGGTCGGCAACAAATCCGATACAAAGACAATGGTTTTACCCTGATATTGAATGTGGGGAATCATCAGTTTATCGGTATGTCCGTTTGCAAATAAAATATCGAAACCAAGCGGCGTGTTTTTGGCAAAATCACCGGTTGGCAAATCCACTAAATTCAGTTGTCCGCTCTCTTGGATTGGATTGATGTTTTCTGTCAAAAACGAGGCTTTTTCTCTCGGATTTGGTTCAACCGCCCATTTCCAATGGTTTTTATTGCTCCAAAATTTGGCGTTTTTAAACGCTGGTTCATAGCCGGTGCGGTCTTTATTCCACTGAATGCTTCCGCCGCAATGGTCAAAATGCAAATGGGTTAAAAAAACATCGGTAATATCGTCTCTGTGAAAACCATATTTTGCCAAAGAGGCGTCAAGCGAAAAGCCTCCGAAGAAATAATAGTAGCTAAAAAACTTTTCTGATTGTTTGTTTCCGGTGCCGTTGTCGATTAAAATAAGGCGGTCACCGTCTTCAATCAACAAACAGCGCAACGCCATATCAATTAAGTTATTTTCATCTGCGGGGTTTGTGCGTTGCCAAATTACTTTTGGAACTACGCCAAACATGGCGCCGCCATCCAGTTTAAAGTTCCCTGTTTCAATGGGGTAAATTTTCATAAATAAAACTTTAACACAAATATACAAGAATTTATTTTTAACAAGGTGTTAAAGAAAACAAAAAACCCAAGCGGTTAGCTCGGGTTTTTGATGAGGCGTCTAGCGGATTCGAACCGCTGTACGAGGTTTTGCAGACCTCTGCCTAGCCACTCGGCCAAAACGCCATTATCGGATTGCAAATTTACAATTTTTTTTTAATTGTATAATCGTTTAACTGCGGATTTGTTGAATTTATGCAATTGTTTGCTATAACTTTGGTCTTTAAGTCTTTATCTTTTAATTATTTTTTGGACGTTCCCCGCCGGCTGGCGGGTCGCACTTTCCGCTATATCTTTTTTTCGCTTCGCTATAAAAAAGGATGCCGCTGCAATTGCTAACGTAAAATGATTTACGTCCCGATAGCTATCGGGATTACGATTTTTGATTTACGAATATTGCTTCCAACTATTTCACTTTACGCATCTCAACGGTCACCATCGCCACATTGCCTCCAATGGGCGGATTTATTTTTGAAACGGCAACAACAGCTTCTTCAACCAAAGGAATTTCCAAAAAAATCCGGTCCAAAATGCGTTTCACCACCGTTTCCAACAATTTGGAACGGATGGCCATTTCCTGTTTCACAATTTTGTTTAAATGAACATAATCTACCGTATCTGTAAGGTTATCGCTTTGTGCCGATAAGTTTAAATTTGCATTTACAGAAACATCCACACGATAATCGGAACCAATTTTTCCTTCTTCAAGCAAACAGCCGTGATAGGCGTAAACCCGTATATTTTTTAACTTTATAATTCCCATTTTAAAAATATTTAGGCAAAGATAACTCTAAAAGTCAGAAGTCCGAAGTCAGAAGACGGAAGTTCAATTATGGAGCTGGAAGTTGCTATTAACCGCAAATAGTGCAAAGGTAAACTGTAATGCCCGACATGACGCTGGTGCGGGATTCATTATTAATTTGAATTCGCGTTAGGGATTGAACGGCGTGTTTGAGCACTTTTTTTGTTGCTTTTCGCAACTAAAAAATGCGAGTAGTGAAAGCCCGACCCCGCCAGTTGGCGGGGAACGCCCAAAAAAATGCTTTAAAAATGATGGCTTTACGCCTTTGTTGAATATGCAGTGTGATTTTGTAGTTATTGCCGAAAAAAATCAATAATTTTGCAACTTATAAGTCTGATGTTATTATGAGTGAAGAAAAAAAATCGCTGAATTTTATTGAGCAAATTATTGAAGATGATTTGGCAAACGGTTTGGCCCAAGATAAATTACGATTTAGATTTCCGCCTGAACCAAATGGTTATTTACATATTGGCCACGCGGCTTCCATTTGTTTGAATTTTGGTTTGGGATTGCGCTACAATGCGCCGGTGAACCTGCGTTTTGACGATACAAATCCGGCAAAAGAGGAACAGGAATATGTTGATTCCATAAAACACGATGTGCAATGGCTGGGTTTTACGTGGGACAAAGAATTGTATTCATCGGACTATTTTCAGCAATTGTATGATTGGGCTGTTGAAATTATAAAAAACGGAAAAGCGTATGTTGATGACCAATCATCGGAAGAAATGGCTTTGCAAAAAGGAACGCCAACCGAACCGGGAACCGACAGTAAGAACCGAAACAGGTCGGTAGAAGAAAATTTGGCGCTGTTTTTAAAAATGAAAAATGGTGATTTTGAGGAAGGTTCACACGTTTTGCGCGCAAAAATTGACATGAAACACGTGAATATGCATATGCGCGACCCCATTATGTACCGCATTTTAAAAAGACACCACCACAGAACAGGAAATGATTGGTGTATTTATCCGATGTACGACTGGACGCACGGCGAAAGTGATTATTTGGAGCAAATTTCGCATTCTATTTGCACATTGGAGTTTAAAAGTCACAGGGATTTGTACGACTGGTATATTGACCAGGTTTACGATCCGGAAAAATTGCGTCCGAAACAACGTGAATTTGCGCGAAGAAATTTGAGTTATACGGTGATGAGCAAACGCAAATTGCTGCAATTGGTTGAAGAAGGCATTGTTACCGGTTGGGATGACCCAAGAATGCCAACCATATCGGGTTTGCGAAGACGAGGTTATACGCCAGAATCTATCAGGACTTTTAGCGAAACTGCAGGAATTTCGAAGCGCGATAACGTAACCGATGTGGCGTTGCTGGAATATTGCATTAAAGACGATTTAAACAAAACGGCGCCACGCGTGATGGCAGTTTTAGATCCAATAAAAGTAGTGATAACCAATTATCCTGAAGGAAATGAAGAATGGCTAACTGCTGAAAACAACCAGGAAGATGAAAGTGCCGGTTTTAGAGAAGTTCCTTTTAGCAGAGAAATTTATATTGAAAAAGAAGATTTTAGAGAAGAGGCAAACAAAAAGTTCTTCCGTTTAAAATTAGGAAATGAAGTGCGTTTGAAAAATGCCTATATTATTAAAGCTGAATCGGTGGTAAAAGACGAAAACGGTGAAATTACTGAAATTCACTGTACCTATGATACCGAAAGTTTGAGCGGAAGCGGCACAGAAGCAAGTCAGCGCAAAGTTAAAGGCACGTTGCACTGGGTTTCCATTAAACACGCCATAAAAGCAGAAGTTCGGGTTTACGACCGATTGTTTACCGAAGAAGCGCCAGACAGCCATAAAGAAAAAGATTTTAAAGACTTTTTAAATCCGGATTCTTTAACGGTTTTGGAAGCTTTTGTGGAGCCAAGTTTAAAAGAAGCCAATGTTTTGGACCGATTTCAGTTTCAGCGTTTGGGGTATTTTTGTGTTGATAAAGACACCACTGAATTCCATTTGGTTTTCAACAGAACCGTTCCGTTGAGAGACAGCTGGGCTAAAATGGAAGAATAAGTCTACTAAATTATAATAAAACAAAAAGCGCCTTGAAAAGGGCGCTTTTTGTTTGATTGCATATTTTCTCTTAAAGTTTAATCGATAATTCTAAATGCCCGTCCAAACCTAATTCAACGATTTTTTGCAAAGTTGAAAACCTTGCTTCTTTAATATTATTCTCAATTTTAGAAATATAGGATTTTGTAGTTCCGGCTTTTTTAGCAAGTTCTTCTTGAGTCAAACCTTTTTGAATTCGGGCATTGTAAATCATTGCGCCAATTTTAAAGTTTTCATAACCGCTTTCAAGTTCATCACGTTTTGCTGTTCCAATTTTTCCGTAATGCTTGTCTTTAAATTGGTCAAGTGTTTTGGTATTGTTATTTTTCGTTTTCATAATCTTGCTTAATTTTAAGTGCTTTTTCGATTTCCTTTTTAGGTGTTTTTTGTGTTTTCTTTTGAAATCCGTTTGCTAAAATTATTAATTGTCCTTCATCAAAAAAGCAAAAGATTCTGAAAATATCACTCCCTTGCTGAATTCTAATTTCAAAAAGCCCCGCTGTGCTTTCAATATGTTTTAAATATATTTCGGGAATTCTTTCTAATTCTTCCATTAATGTTAGCGTCCAAATAATTTTCGACTTCACTTTTTCACGTTGCTTTACAAAGAATTCTTCAAAGTAATCTTTGTAAAAAATTATTGTTCGTATCTTTTTCATAATTCAAATATACAAAAGTTGCACCAAAGTGAAACTTTCTGAGTACAATTTTTCAAGAATTCTTTTTTTTCGTTTAAATTCAATCAAAACTATATGAAGAAATTTAAGGGTTTATGTACTCTTATCTCTAAACAAAGGTTAAGTTTAAAAGAAGCCAATGTTTTGGACCGATTCCAGTTTCAGCGTTTGGGGTATTTTTGTGTTGATAAAGATACCACCGAATTCCATTTGGTTTTCAACAGAACCGTGCCATTGAGAGACAGCTGGGCTAAAATAGAAGAATAGGTTTACAAAATTATATTAAACAAAAAGCGCCCTTTTCAAGGCGCTTTTTGTTTAATATTTTATTATTTATGTGAGATGACACTCTCAATAAAATCGCTTTTTTAATTCTTTTTAATATTTGACCGAGAAGTATTGATGTTTGCTTTTTGTTGCAGACTGTCGGCTGGCTTGTTTAATCCCCCTTTAATATTTGACCGAGAAGTATTGATGTTTGCTTTTTGTTGCAGACTGTCGGCAGGCTTGTTTAATCCCCCTTTAGAATTTGACCGTGAAGTGTTGATATTCGCTTTTTGCTGCAAACTGTCGGCTGGACTTCCTCCATCACCTTTAACTGTACTTTTGTTGCTTCTGGCAGTGTTGTGATTCGCTTTTTGCTGCAGACTGTCGGTTGTGTTTCTTTCATCACTTTTGATAGAAGAACTAGTGCCTCTTGTTAGTCTATGAGACGCATCATAACCTTTATTTTGCTGCGAACTATCGGCTGGCTTGTTTAAACCCCCTTTAGTATTTGACCGAGAAGTATTGATATTCGCTTTTTGCTGCAAACTGTCGGCTGGGTTATTTAATCCCTTTTTAATATTTGAACGAGAAGTATTGATATTCGCTTTTTGCGTTTGTGCAATCGAATTAGAAATAATAAAAATTGCAAATAATAGCGTAAATAAGTATTTCATTGTTTTAAACTTTTTTCAAATATATTTAATTTTTTCAATTAACAGACATTTCAAAAATATTTATTAGGACAAATGCCTCATAATTACCTGCTAAAAGAAAACAAAACCAATAAATTAAATAAGTCCAACTTTCATAAATTTTATTCAAAAATTTATAATTCAAAATCAAGAGAACCAAAACATAACATCAAAAAAATTGAATCTTTGTTGGTAATAAACATTGAACTAAAAATAAATATGGGAGATTGTGGTTTAAAAGAATCTAAATGTAAAAAAACACCCGCATATTTTAATAAATATGCGGGTGTAAATTATAGCACTATACCAATTCCTTAATTTATCTTAATGGTTTTCATTATCGCTTCCAATTCAAACATATAGTCGCGTTTGTTAATTGATGGCGCATAGGTTAAACCTTCAACCACCACCAACCTGTTTTTTGCCTTGTCGATAATGGAATAACTTAAAAACGGGCCGGCCATATAAACGCCTTTCACTTCCCATTTTCCTTTTGCTTCCAGGGCTTTTTTTCCATCAAGTTTTACCTCAAAAATATGTGGCGTGTACGCCGCTTCTGTAATCATATAAGATCCTTCAATTTGACCTGGAATATGTTTTTTGCCGATGGTGTCCCTTATCGCCACAAGATTGTTTCCGTTTTCGTCATCTATGGATTGAATTGGAACCGTGTAGGAAAACAATTCCATGCTGTTTCCGCCGTCTAAACGCATCCTGTACCAAACAAAATCTCCGGTATCGTCAACTTTGCTGAAGGTTTTTGGAATTTTTAAGGAATAACCGTTTTTTGTAAAAGTTTCCATTTTTGTCGGATCCCAGTAATTTTTATAAATTGAACGTTGCACGGTGAGCAAATCGGCGGTTTTAAATCCGGAGATAAGTGCTTTTGCGTTTTTTTGAATTTCAAGAATCAGCGATTCTTTGTCTTTTCCGGTAATGGTGATAATTTTTTGCGGCTCTGCATATACATTTGAAACTCCCAAAAAAGAATTCTCTGCTCCAATGCCCACATGCAAAATGCTTCTGCTGGCTTTAAACATGCTTCCAAAACTTTCTGGCGGCACTTGGGTCACTTCAAATTGTGCTTCAGGTTGTGGCAATCCAATTACTGGTTCTGCAATAATTTTTCGCAATTCATCGCCAATTTCGCCTTGCCATTCGCTATTTTTCATAACGATCAGCAAATTGTTCATTCGGCCGTTTGCTTCTTGCAGTACTTTTTTATTACTGCCTGTATCACAGGAAATCAGCATGGAGATAAATGCCAATAAAAGTCCGATCTTTTTCATCTGTTTAAATTTTATTTATTTGCGGTAACAGCTGCTGTTCGCTATTAATCATTCCCTTGTGCATCAAAATTTGTTATGCTCGTTTCATTAATTAAATATTTTTAATTTGATTCCGGGTTTTAGACTATTTACACTCCAAATATTGTTCCAATCTTTAATATTTTGGACCGAAACATTTGAATATTTTTTTGCGATAGACCATAATGAATCTCCCATTTTAACAATGTAATACGTTTGTTCTTTGCTTTCGCTATTGGCTGGAGTCGCTTTTTGTGCAACAACCGGATTGGTGTTTTTAGGATAAACCACCAAATTTTGCCCTACCAATATTCTTGAGCTTTTTAAATTGTTCCATTTTTTCAAATTGCTTTCGGCAACACCATGTTTTTGGGCTATTTTTCCTAAATTATCGCCACTTCTCACCTTGTATGTAATCTTATCTTCCAATTTTATGAGTTCCAACAATGGCTTTTCTTCTTTTGCATCGGCTAAATCGGCATAGGCATAAATCAACCTTTCATTGCTTACAAAATTTCCTATATCTTTTATCGGTAAGGTTAGTATATAGTTTTTATCTTTAATATAAGGAATAATATCCAGTTTATATTGCGGATTTAAAAATTTAAGTACCTCAATATCAATATTTAAAGTTTCATTGATTTGTGCAAAAGTCAACTGTCTTTTAACTTGGACTGTATCTGTTGCATAATAAGAAATTGCATTTTCCTTCGATTTTAAATTGTGCTCCTTTGCATATTCAAAAAGATACATCGTGGCGTAAAAAGCCGGTACATAAGCTGCGGTTTCTTTAGGTAAATATTTACGGATAGTCCAATAGTTGGTGCTTCCTCCGGCTCTTCTGATGGCTTTGGAAACATTTCCCGGACCGTAATTGTAGGCTGCCAAAACCATACTCCAATCACCATACATTTTATATAAACTTTCCAAATACTTGCAAGCAGCTTCGGTAGCTCTGTATGGATCTGAACGTTCATCTATATACGAACTCACCTCTAAATTGTAAAATTTCCCTGTTGGATACATAAATTGCCACAAACCTGTTGCTCCCACACGAGATCGCGCATTTGGATTTAAAGCCGACTCAATAACCGCCAAATACTTTAGTTCCATAGGGATGTTATATTTAGCCAAATGTTCTTCGAACATAGGGAAAAAATAACGTGCCCGCTCCATAATGGTAGAAATGGACGATTTTCTTTTTTGCAAATAGGTCCTTATGATTTGTTCCAGATCTGGATTGTATTCAATTTTAAAAGGCGTTTTGCTGTTTAAATGTTTTAAACGTGATTTTAACAATTCGGTTGACAACTCTTCAAGTTCAGCAACAAACATTTCGTCATTGCCTAATACATATAATTCCTTGTCATACAAAGGAGATTTTATCAATTTATTCATCCATAAACTATCTATTAGCGCTGCTTTTGGATGAATTTGAAGAATTAAAGAATCTGAATTTGTAAAAAATAATGCCGGCCCG
>JAUSOJ010000303.1 GCA_030656195.1 Lutibacter sp. | reverse complement strand
TTATCGAAGTGGATTCAACCAAAACCCCTGAAGAATTTTGGGATTATTTGTTACCGCATTTCAAAGGCAATATGTTTTTATTGTGCGCCTTAGATGAAGCGTATACCGATTTATACACGCAAAAAAAAGGACTTAAATTGTATGAATACTGGAATCTGGAACCAAAAAATCTCCCGCAATCAAATTATACCATAGGCATTGATTCCATTGAAAATATGGTGGCGAAAATGAAAGAAATGCCTTGGCCGATTTACAAAATCAAATTGGGCTCAAAAAACGATCTGGAAATTGTGACCGAATTAAGAAAACATACCGATGCCGTTTTTAGAATCGATGCAAATTGCGGGTGGAATGTAAACGAAACCATCAAAAACTCTATAGAATTGCAAAAACTAGGCGTTGAATTTATAGAACAACCGCTTGCGCCCACCAACTGGAAAGGCGCTAAAATAGTTTTCGACAATTCCTATTTGCCCATTATTGCCGACGAAAGTTGTTTGGTGGAAAGCGATGTTGAAAAATGCCACAATCATTTTCATGGCGTCAACATAAAATTGATGAAGTGCGGCGGATTGACACCGGCCAAAAGAATGATTTCTAAAGCCAGATCGTTGGGCTTAAAAACCATGGTTGGTTGCATGACGGAATCATCTGTTGGAATTTCAGCCATTGCGCATTTATCTCCAATGCTGGACTATGTTGATATGGATGGCGCTTTGTTATTGAAAAATGATGTGGCATCAGGCGTAAAATTAGAAAACGGAAATATTATTTTCTCAAATTTAAACGGGATGGGCGTTGAATTGCTTCAAAACAAATAAACCACCTGTTCTAAAACAACTTAAGACTTTTAACTTATTAAAGTTAAATATCAAAAAAAAAATAATTAGATGATTTGAATCCGAAAAAAGTAATTTTTAATTTTTTACAAAATTTTAACATATTTATTTTTGGTAATTAGATTTATTTTGTATCTTTGCCTCGGTAAGTTTCATAGCTTACCATCTTTTTCATAGCAATTTTCCTCACTCTCCTTGAGTGAGGTTTCTTTTTTTTAGACAATTCCTATTCAATTTTTATAAGTATCTTTGCCCGCTCAAATAAACATAAACTATGCTTTTAGGAATTACGATTACAGAATGGGTTGGGTACGCGGCCTCTTTAGCGCTTATTATTTCATTTATGATGAAAAACATAAATACCCTTAGAATTATAAATTCTATTGGCGCAGTGCTTTTTGTGGTTTATGGAATAATGTTAGAAACTTCTTATCCTATTATCATCACAAACGCATTTATTTTAATGGTCAATATTTATTATTTGACCTTTAAAAGAAAGGTGATTTCCATAGAAGTATAAAAAGCTAATAGATTGAAATGGTTTTTAATGGGCACTTTTTTGCTGAACCACTTCAAACAATTCTCCGCCTTCACATTTGATGGTTTTATAAGGAAATTTTAAAATAAGTGCATAATCGTGCGTTCCCATCAAGATGGTTTTTCCGCTGTCGTGAATGTCTTTCAAAACATTCAAAACATCAACTGAAGTAGCTGGATCTAAATTTCCTGTTGGCTCATCGGCTAAAATAAGATCCGGATCATTTAACAATGCTCTGGCGATGGCAATTCTTTGCTGCTCGCCGCCCGATAGTAAATAAGGCATTTTAAAACCTTTTGTTTCCATACCAACTTTTAGTAAAACTTCATTGATTTTCTCTTTCATTTTCACCTCATCTTTCCATCCGGTTGCTTTCAGCACAAACAACAAATTATCTTGGACACTTCTGTCATTCAACAGCTTAAAATCTTGAAATACAATGCCAAGCTTGCGACGCAGAAATGGAATTTCATCTTCTTTTAAGGTTTTTAAATTAAACCCCACAATGCTTCCTTCACCTTCTTCCAAAGGCAAATCGCCATACAAAGTTTTCATTAAACTGCTTTTTCCGCTTCCGGTTTTTCCAATTAAATAAACAAATTCACCCATATTAATTTGCAAATTAACATCGGCCAAAACCAAGTTTTCTCTTTGATATATTTGTGCATTTTGCAAGGAAAGTATCACTTCTGACATAGTAGTCGCTGTTTTTGACAAAACTAAATATTTTAAAATAAAATACCATCATTTTATGAATTAATAATACAGCCATTTTTAGAATAATTACCTGCAATCTGTTATAACGCAAAACAAGGAATACTTATTGATGATAATTTGTTTACAAAAATAATTTTGGGGTAAGGCAATTTCAAAAAAAAATTGCGTTATTACATAATAGTTAAAAACTTTCAACTTTTATTAATATGATTTATAAAAAGATTGTCCTTTCGTTCGTTGTGTTTCTTGCAACACTCACAATTTCAGCGCAACAAACGACCATATACACCAACTCACTCGCCGCATATAACCATGCGGTTGAATTATACCAAAACAAAGCATACTTAGCCGCTCAGGAAAAATTTATCGATATTAGATCGCAATTCGACAATGCCGATGAAATGAAAGCCAATTGCGATTATTATATTGCGAACAGCGCCATCAGGTTAGAACAGCCAAATGCGGATGAGTTGATGCAACAATTTGTTGATAAATACCCAACCAGCTCTAAAAATAACCGGGCTTCTATTGATGTGGCAGACTATTATTTTAAAGTCGGAAAATACGCCTTGGCCGCAAAATGGTATGCAAAAGTAAATGCTACCAATTTATCGGTAAGGGAAGACGAAAATTATAATTTTAACTACGGATACTCCTTATTTTCAATCAAAAACTACGCAAAAGCAAAGCCCTATTTTTTAAATTTGTTAAATTCTCCAACATATAGTGAGCAGTCAAAATATTATTATGGCTATATCGCTTACAATCAGGATGATTATGAAATTGCAAAAACCTATTTAGGTGAAGTGGTTGATAACACTTCATTTAAAACTGATGTTTCTTATTATTTGGCTGATATGAATTTTAAATTGGGCAATTTTGACAAAGCCATTGAAAATGGCTTGCCTTTGCTGCCAAAATCAAAAGGAATTGAACATTCCGAAATTTCAAAAATTGTGGGCGAAAGTTATTTCAATCTTCAAAAGTTTGATGAAGCAATCCCTCATTTAAACAATTATAAAGGACAAAAAGGCAAATGGAACAATACCGATTATTATTTATTGGGATATGCCTATTTCAAACAAAAGGACTATGAAAATGCCGTTAGCAATTTCAATAAAATAATTGGAGGAAACAACGCCGTTGCGCAAAATGCCTACTATCATTTGGCGGAATGTTACCTAAAACAAGACAAAAAACAAGAAGCTTTAAATGCTTTCAGAAATGCTTCCCAAATGCAATTTGATCCGGAAATTCAAAAAGATGCCTGGTTAAATTATGCCAAAATAAGTTACGAAATTGGAAATCCATATAAAAGTGTTCCCGATGTTTTAAAAGAATATGTTGAGTTGTATCCAAATTCAACATCAAGAAACGAAATCAACGAATTAATTATCAGCGCTTACATTACTTCAAAAGATTATAAAGGTGCTTTGGAGTATTTAAAAGATAAAAAAAGCGCCAAAGAACGTGCGCTGTTTCAAAAAGTGGCATTTTATAGAGGTACCGAACTTTTTGCCGAAGGAAATTACGATTTGGCAAAAGAAAGTTTTGAAAATTCACTTTCCGTGCCTTTAGATGCCAATGTTACAGCACGTGCAACATATTGGAAAGGGGAATCAAATTATCTTTTAAACAATTTTAGAGAAGCTGCAACAGATTTTCAAAAATTCGCTTCAAGTTCAGAAGCTTCAAAAACGCCAGAATTTAATGAACTGTATTACAACTTAGGTTATGCCTATTTTAAACAAAAAGACTATGGCAATGCCATTGAAGCCTTCAAAAAATACAGCGCAAAAAATGTGGATGATGCCGTTAGGAAAAACGATACCTATTTAAGAATTGGCGATGGCTATTTTGTAACCAGCAGCTATAAAAACGCCATTGAATTTTATAGCAAAGCCATTGAAATGAAAGGGATTGATGCTGATTACGCACAATTTCAAAAAGCAATAAGCTATGGACTTACAGGCAACGAGAATGCCAAAATAAAGGAATTGAATGCCTTTTTAAATTCATCGACAAAATCTGGCTATAAAGACGATGCTTATTATGTTTTGGGAAATTCATACCTCGAAAAAAATCAAAATGATTTGGCCATCGAAAATTACGATAAGCTGATTTCTAACTATAAAAAAAGTCCCCTAGTTTCAAAAGCAATGCTTAAAAAAGGACTGATTTATTACAACAGCAACAAAAACGACCAAGCTTTAACTACCTATAAAGCGGTGGTGCAACAGTTCCCAAATTCGGCCGACGCAAAACAAGCGGTTAAAAATGCACGACAAATTTATGTTGATTTAGGCCGCGTGGATGAATATGCCTCTTGGGTAAAAACAGTGGGTTTTGTTAATGTAACCAATGCCGAATTGGACAATGACACCTATGAATCGGCCGAAAAACAATACCTGCAAAACAACCATAAAAAAGCGATTGAAAGCTTTAAAAAATACCTGGTAAGTTTTCCTAACGGTTTGCACGCCTTAAATGCCAATTTCTATTTGGCACAATCCTTATTTTCTGACAACAAACATTCCGAGGCAATTTCGAATTATAATTATGTTGTAAATCAGTCTAACAACGAGTTTACCGAAGATGCGCTTTCACGTTTGTCTTTAATTTATTTGCAAAACAACAATTGGGAAAAAGCGATTCCGTTATTGGAACGATTGGAAAGTGAAGCGAACTTGCCGCAGAATACCATTTTTGCGCAATCGAACTTAATGAAAGGCTATTACGCTGCCAAAAATTACAGCAAGGCAGTAAACTATGCCGAATTGGTTTTGCGTAATAATAAATTGGAAGACCGCGTAAAATCGGATGCACATATCATTATTGCACGCTCTGCGATTAAAACAAACAACGAATCCAAAGCCAGAAATGCTTATGCAACTGTTGAAAAAATTGCTTCAGGCGAGTTAAAAGCTGAAGCTTTATATTACAGTGCTTACTTTGAAAACAAAGATGGAAACTATAAAGTTTCAAGCGAAATTGTCCAAAAAATTGCTGCGGAATACTCCGCTTTCAAATATTGGGGCGCAAAAGGATTGGTTTTGATGGCCGATAACAATTACAAATTAAAAGATGCCTACCAAGCCACTTATATTTTGGAAAGCGTGATAAAAAACTTTGCCCAGTTTAGTGATGTGGTTGAAGAAGCCTCCGCAGCCCTTGCCAAAATTAAAATGGAACAGGCCAAAACCAATGAATCAATTCAAAATTGATAATTTAAAATTAGGCAATTAGCCGATTAGCCAATGAAAAATTTGGCACCCTGAGCGGAGCCGAAGGGAAACAAATAAACCGTTAAACAATTAAACAACATAAAAGCGATGCATCATAAACTCCTTATAACTTCATTTTTCATTTTAGTGACTAGCGTTTCCTTTTCTCAGATAACAAAGAAAAAGGACACCTTAAAAACTGAGGAAATCACTGTTGAAAAGCCTTATGCGCCAACTATTTCAGATGCGTTTAAAGTTAGGTCGAATCCCAATATCGAAAATGAAACAAAAAATCTGGCAAAAGAAAGGGTGAACTACAGCATTTTTTCAGTTCCGGTGGCCTCCACTTTTTCGCCTTCAAAAGGAAAAGCGCAAAGTATTGCGAGAGCACCAAAAGAACGTTTTTATGAAAATTATCTCTCCGCAGGATACGGAAATTTTAAAACGCCGTTTCTTGATGCTTTTATGCACTTTGGAGACAAAAAGAACAACGATTTCGGAATATTTTTAAACCACCTTTCATCAGAAGGCGGCATCAAAGATTTACTGCTGAACGATAATTTTTCCGACTCAAAAATTGATGTTTATTACAAACAATTTGACCGCGATTACAACTTTCAAATTAATGCAGGTTCCCAGTTAAAAAAGCAAAATTATTACGGTTTGTCGGATGAGATCACTTATGGCGATGCTTTTATTGCCGCTATGGATGAAGAACAAATTTACAAAACTGTTTACGGAGGCGGAAAAGTGAACTTTGAAGATTCCTTTTTTCGAGGTGCTTCTGCTGAAATCGTGAATTTTTCAGATGATTATAACAGCAATGAAATACGCTTGCTGGTAAAACCAGCATTGGAATTTCCTATTTCGAAGGAAAAGATCAATGGAGAATTTTTAGTCGATCTTATTTCCGGCCGATTTAAACAAAGTTATACCGACGGAAACGATGTAAATTAC
The DNA here is from genome assembly GCA_030656195.1 of Lutibacter sp. Taxonomy (GTDB): domain Bacteria; phylum Bacteroidota; class Bacteroidia; order Flavobacteriales; family Flavobacteriaceae; genus Lutibacter. The sequence goes on along the minus strand of JAUSOJ010000303.1, from coordinate 6,267 downwards.
AGTTTTTTAAATCTGGGTTTCAGTCCGAATTTAGAAATTGTCAGAGAAAGTTTTACGCTTAATTTAGGTGCAAAATTGTATTATGTGAACGATTTGGAGCATAAAAGTAACGACTATTTTGCCTATCCAAACGTGACAACCTCCTTTAAAATGATTGATGAAGTGTTGACCGTTTTTGCAGGCGTAACTGGTGATTTGGTGCAAAATAATTATAAAGATTTTGCCAATGAAAATCCGTTTGTTTCTCCAACATTGGATATTCAGCAAACCGACAAACAATACAGGGCTTATGTTGGCACAAAAGGAAAATTGGCGTCAAATATTGGCTATAATTTTAATGTAAGCCATACTTCTGAAAAAAATAAACCGTTTTTTATCCAAAATCAGACAAAAACTGACGGAACCATACCTGTTGAAAAAGCTTATGAAGCAGGAAATTCATTTGGCGTGGTTTACGACAACGTTAAAACTTTAGGGCTTTTTGGAGAAATTACCATTGACGCTTCCAAAGAATTTAATTTTACCGGAACGCTAAACTATTCCCACCATACTGTTGAAACGTTGTTAGAAGCCTGGAATACGCCAAAAATGACGGGTACTATTTCGGCCGACTATCAAAACAAAGATTGGTTTGCGGGTGCAAAATTATTTTACAACGGCGAAACCGAAGATTTTGTGAATGGAGATGTAGTAACAAACGAATCGTATATGGATTTAAACCTGAATGGCGGTTATAACTTTTCAGACAGGCTTACCGTATTTGCAAAAATCAACAATGCCTTAGGCGAAAAATACCACCGATTTTTAAATTATCAGGTGCAAACCTTACAAATTTTGGGCGGCTTAACCTATAAATTTGATTTGTAGCAAAATCCTAAAAAAATTAAACTTTTTTATGTAGTTTAGGCACTTTAAAAAACTACATCGAATGAAACATTTTTTTATTGCAGTAATCCTACTTATTGCATTCTCCTCTTTTGACAGTCTTAAATCTGTAAAAAATAGTGAACCAACTGTAAACAAAGCCGATTCAATTGTTGTTAGACAACTTTTTAATTCGGCTTTAAGCAATGGGAAATCTTACCAATGGCTTGATCATTTATCCAACAATATTGGCGGACGATTGTCGGGTTCTCCTCAGGCCCAACAAGCCGTTGAATGGGGCGAAAAACTAATGAAAGACTTAGGTTTCGACAAGGTTTGGCTGCAGCCCGTAATGGTTCCGCATTGGGTGAGAGGCGAAAAGGAAGTTGCCTATTTTACCATTGGTAAAATTAAATATGATGTGGCAATTTGCGCTTTGGGCGGTTCTGTTCCAACTCCTAAAAAAGGCGTTTCGGGTGAAGTTGTAGAAGTAAATAGTTTGGCCGAAGCCGAAGCTTTGGGCGAAAAATTGAGAGGAAAAATCGTATTTTTTAACCGTCCTTTTGAAGATACCCATATTGAAACATTTAAGTCGTACGGCGGTTGCGTTGACCAGCGTGGCGGCGGCGCAAAAGTAACCGGTAAATTTGGTGTATTAGGCGTTATTGTTCGCTCGATGACACACAGTATTGACAATTTTCCGCATACAGGAGCTATGGGATACGGCGATATTCCGGATAACGAAAAAGTTCCTGCGGCGGCAATCAGCACCATAGCAGCAAATTTATTGAGTGAAAAATTAAAAGAAAATCCGAACTTGAAGTTTTACTTCAAACAAAGCTGCGAAACATTGCCAGACGCTCCTTCATTTAACGTAATTGGCGAAATGACCGGAAGCGAATTTCCTGATACGTATATCACTGTTGGCGGACATTTAGATTCTTGGGATTTGGGTGATGGCGCCCATGATGACGGTGCAGGCATTGTACAATCTATTGAAGTTTTAAGGCTTTTTCAACTAAACGGCATCAAACCAAAACACACCATTCGCGCCGTATTGTTTATGAATGAAGAAAACGGATTGCGAGGCGGCAGAAAATACGCTGAAGAAGCCAAAAAAAATAATGAAAATCATATTGCAGCTTTAGAGTCTGATTCTGGCGGATTTACTCCGAGAGGATTTTCTATCGACGCCAACGGCAAAAATTTGGCGTTGATTAAAAGTTGGAAATCATTGCTTGCACCCTACGGATTACACGATATCAATGAAGGCTACGGCGGCGCCGATATTGGTCCGCTAAAATCGGAAACCATTACGTTGGTTGGTTACAGACCCGATTCCCAGCGCTATTTCGATTATCATCACGCCGCAAATGACACTTTTGATAAAGTGAATAAACGCGAACTTGAGTTGGGAGCCGCATCTATGGCTTCCTTGATTTACTTATTAGATAACTATTTACAATAAATAAAAAATGAAACGAGCCTCACAAATTTTTATACACACAGGAATTATTAATGGCGAACCAGCCGGTAGGCAGGCAGCAGCTGTTACCGCTAAAAAATAAAATTTAAACAGATGAAAAAAGTCATTTTACTTCTCTTGTTAATTACAGGAATTTCGTGCACTAAGAAAGAAAAAGTGGACACCATTGTCATCAATGCCAATATTTATACAGTGAATGAAAATTTTGACAAAGCCGAGGCTTTTGCCATCAAAGACGGTAAAATTGTTGCGGTGGGAACCACAAAAGAAATTCAGGACAAATATGCCGCAACCTTTATAAATGATGTAAAAGGTAAAACAATTGTTCCCGGATTTATTGATGCACACTGCCATTTTTACGGATTGGGATTGCAGCAACAAAAAGTTGATTTAACCGATACCAAAAGTTTTGATGAAGTGATAAAGCGAATTGTTGATTTTCAAAAAGAAAACAATGCAACGTACATCACTGGTCGCGGTTGGGACCAAAATGATTGGGAAGTAAAAGAATTTCCTACCAAAGAAAAATTGGATGAACTGTTTCCATCTACGCCAATTGCCATCACAAGAATTGACGGTCACGCGCTGTTGGCGAATCAAGCGGCCATAGATTTAGCGGGAATAACCGTAAAAACACCATTTTCAGGAGGAGAAATACTGCAGAAAAACGGAAAATTAACAGGTATATTTATTGATGCGCCTATGGAATTAATTGAAGCAAAAATTCCAAAACCTTCTCAAAAAGTTAATATTGAAGCTTTAAAAGATGCAGAAAAAATTTGTTTTGATTTGGGATTAACCACGGTTGATGATGCCGGGCTCTCCATAGAAACCATTCAATTAATTGACAGTTTACAGCAAGCAGGTGCTTTAAAAATAAGAATCTACGCTATGGTTTCGGCAAGTGATGAAAACATCGCTTATTATGCAAAAAACGGCATTTTTAAAACCGATCGATTAAATGTTCGTTCCTTTAAAGTGTATTCAGACGGTGCTTTGGGCTCTCGTGGCGCTGCCATGAAAAAACCGTACAGCGATCAACACAATCATTTTGGCGCTTTGGTAACGCCTTTGGATAAATTGAAAGAATTTGCCGAAAAAATTGCTGCAACCGACTTTCAAATGAATACGCATGCTATTGGCGACTCGGCAAATTACGTGATGTTAAAAACCTATAAAGAAGTTTTAAAAGGCAAAAAAGACAGCCGATGGAGAATTGAACACGCGCAAATTGTTGATGTAGCCGATTTTAATTATTTCGAAAATATTTTGCCATCGGTACAGCCAACACACGCAACTTCTGATATGTATTGGGCTACCGACAGAGTTGGCGAAGAAAGAATGAAAGGCGCTTATGCCTATAAAGTTTTATTGAACACGTATGGGAAAATTGCTTTAGGAACCGATTTTCCGGTGGAAAAAGTGAGTCCTTTATTGACTTTTTACGCAGCTGTGGCGCGCAAAGATTTAAACAATTTCCCTGAAAATGGCTTTCAGATGGAAAATGCTTTGACAAGAGAAGAAACCTTAAAAGGAATGACCATTTGGGCGGCTTATTCCAATTTTGAAGAAAAAGAAAAAGGAAGCATAGAAGTTGGTAAAATGGCCGATTTTATTGTGTTGAACAAAAACATTATGGAAATTGAAGCTGAAAAAATTCCAAAAATAAATGTTGAAGAAACGTATGTTGGCGGCGTGAAAGTGAAATAGTTGATTTAGATAAAAAGTTTTAAGTTTAAGGTTTCAAGTTTAAAATATTTATATCAAAAATCCAATTTTGTATTTCAATTTGTGTTAGCGATTGAAGTGAAAATACTTTTTAGAGGCTTTTACCGATAAAAAGATTGTAGCGTAAAGCGCGGCCCGCCAGCTGGCGGGAAACACCCAAATATTTTTCCTAACACTAAACAGTTTCGCTATATTTTTTTGCTGATGTAATAAGTTTTTCAGACAATTTGTAAAGCCATTTTAACTGTTCTGAAACCAATAAAGTTTCTTTGAGCTTTGCGCCGGTTGCTTGGGAATGCTCCTCGCCCATCGCTATCTCCTGATCACGTTTTTGGGAAAGATTCTCAAAATATGCATCATATACCTTTTTAGCGTTTTCAACATTTGTTGAATTTACCGATTTTATATCGACGCTTTTTCCAAATATCTGTTTTGCCTGTTCAAGATTTGAACAAATATTCTCCACATAAATATTGAATTCTGACGGCACATCGGAGGTTTTGTTATTTTTAATAAAAGTTCCCAACGCGGTTAGGGACGACAAAAAAGTATTGTTAAAAACAACTATTTCGTAAATGGTGGAAAGCTCCACTTGTTTGGATTTTGGATCCTGGCTCATCCGCTGAAATGCCGCATTTAAGTCGCCTATTGCCAAAAAAGCTGCTTTTCTCGACAATTTATAGGTGGTGGAAACTGCTCCTTTTTCGCGATAAAAAATGGCCACTTGCTTTAAAAAATGTTGGTTTGATGCAATCGCTTTTATAAAATCTTCCTGAATATTTTGAAATTGCCAAGTTGGCCATAAAACATAATTTGATGCAAATGCCAAAGATGCGCCAATTAAAGTATCTAAAATTCTAAACTGAATCACCGATAAGATATTCGGTTCAAAAAGAGCGTACACAAAAATAACGTTGATGGTTACAAAAACTGCCGCGTTTCTAAAATTTAGTTGGACTAAAGAAAATGCCAAAGGCAAAGAAATTACTGCAATAACAGCATAAACATTAGTGTTTTGGGTAATTAAAATAACGATGGAAGCAATTGCCGCGCCAATTAAAGTGCCAACAACCCTATGAATGGACCTTGATTTTGTCATTCCAAAACTTGGCCGCATAATGATAATAATGGTCAGTAATATCCAATAAGGATTTTGCATGGAAAGCGATTTTCCTATGGCAAAACCAACCAAAACCACAATCGCCAATCGCAAAGAATGCTTAAAGATGGGAGAATTAAAACTGAAATTTTCTGTTAACTTTTTAAAATCGTAATCCTGCGGCGTAATAAATCGATTGGCTTCCTTGTCACTTAAAATTTCATCATTTTTCCTGTAATTATTCAGCACACGTTCTATGGCGATTACGTTTTGAACCTGCCTTTCCTGATAATTTTTCAAATTCAGCAACATTAAAGTTCCTTTTCTGGCTTTTGGCAAACCCACCAAAATTCGGTAATAATCAATATGCCTGTCTATATTTTTTAAGATCTCGGGAATTTTAGTGTTCTCCTTTAATTTTTCTTCCTTCCTGATCACTTTTGAAATATGCTCCAAATGATTTGCGATTTCAAAAACAAGCTGTTGAAACGCTTCAGTTTTCTCTTTGTGCTTTTTGAACACCGAATCAAACTTTTCATAATCAACCGGATTTGCGATGGCAAGTTCCAATATGTCGATCAATTCCGTAAAAATCAATTGTTGCCTTCTGGTTCTGTTTGAAGTAACGGAATTGCTTCTGCTTGCCAAAATAATTTCTCGCAGCGTTTCATGAAGTTCATTAATTTCAATTTGAAGCTCAAACAATTTGTGTTGCAATGCCGACCTGTCGTTTGAATTTACAAACAACTCTGCCCTAATTCTAAGATATTCTACCGTTTTTTCAATGGTTTTTGAAAACAATTGATCGACCTGCATTTTTGGAAACAGCTGCAATTTTAAATAGGTAAGCGACAAATACCACAATCCGCCCAAAGCAATTAATGAACCATGCAGCAGCAAACTTACTTCTGAATAATCGTGAATAAAACTTAAAACAATGGCCAATAAACCAACAAAGGAAATTAATGAAGCCCTAAACCCGAAAACTGAAATGTAAGAAACAAGAAATACAAAAACACCCAATAAAGGCAACAAAAGCCAGAAAATATTCGCGACCGAACCAAAGAGCAATGTTAAGCCAAACGATAAA
>JAUSOJ010000190.1 GCA_030656195.1 Lutibacter sp. | reverse complement strand
CCAAATAACGACGGCCATAATGATAATTGGAATGTTTTAGGTGTCAGTGAAAACTTTTTCCAAAGCGCAACTGTTTATATTTTTAACAGGTTTGGAAAGCTCGTTACAGAAATTGATTTATACAGCAATGGCTGGAACGGATCATTCAACGGCAATCATTTACCAGCAAGTGATTATTGGTTTTCGGTTGTATTGCTTGACTTTAAAGGAAATACCAGGGTTAAAAAAGGGCATTTTAGTTTGATAAGGCGTTAATTTTCCATTCACATATTGACTTTTCAAAATATTTAAAGATTTGTTAAATATGCTGCAGTCCTAAAAACTTGAGAATTTAGTTTATTTTTGCAAAATGCTATTTCAATTAGAATCGAATTTCAAACCTACCGGAGACCAGCCCGAAGCAATCAAGCAATTGGTTGAAGGATTAAATTCCCATGAAAAATTCCAAACTTTGCTGGGTGTTACGGGTTCAGGTAAAACATTTACGGTGGCAAACGTTATTCAGCAAGTGCAAAAACCTACCTTGGTGTTGGCGCATAACAAAACTTTGGCGGCACAGCTTTATTCGGAATTTAAGCAATTTTTTCCCAGCAACAGCGTCGAATATTTTGTTTCCTATTACGATTATTATCAGCCTGAAGCGTATCTTCCAACAACCGGAACTTTTATCGAAAAGGATTTATCCATCAACGAAGACATTGAAAAGTTGCGAATCAGTGCTTCTTCTGCCCTGCTTTCAGGACGAAGAGATGTGATTATTGTGGCTTCCGTTTCGTGTATTTACGGCATTGGGAATCCGGTCGAATTCAAGAAAAACATCATTTATGTTGAAGTGGGCCAGGCCATTTCCCGTACCAAATTTTTGCATTTATTGGTGGCAAGTCTGTATTCCAGAACCGAAGCCGAAATCAGCAGCGGCACCTTTAAAGTAAAAGGCGATACCATTACCGTTTATCCGTCTTATGGCGAACACGCCTTCAGAATTCACTTTTTTGGCGATGAAATTGAAGAAATTGAAAGTTTCGACGTGACCAACAATCTGGTGGTGGAAAAATTTGAGCAAATCACCATTTATCCGGCAAATTTATTTGTGACTTCGCCTGATGTTTTGCAAAATGCGATCCATCATATTCAGGAGGATTTAATGAAGCAATTTGAGTATTTCAAAGAAATCGGCAAACATTTAGAAGCCAAACGCTTGAAAGAACGCACGGAATTTGACTTGGAAATGATTCGCGAACTGGGCTATTGCAGCGGAATTGAAAATTATTCCCGTTATCTCGACGGCAGGGAAGCCGGAACAAGACCTTTCTGTCTGCTCGACTATTTTCCCGAAGATTATTTGATGGTGATTGACGAAAGCCACGTCACCATTCCGCAAGTTCATGCGATGTACGGCGGCGACCGGTCACGAAAGGTAAATTTGGTGGAATACGGATTCCGTTTGCCGGCGGCGATGGACAACCGTCCCCTGAAATTTGGCGAATTTGAAGAAATCCAGAATCAGGTTATTTTTGTGAGCGCCACTCCGGCCGATTATGAATTGCAAAAAACAGAAGGCGTTTTTGTGGAACAGGTCATTCGGCCAACGGGTTTATTAGATCCTGAAATTCAGGTGAGGCCGAGCATCAACCAAATAGACGATCTGATTGAAGAAATTCAGTTAAGGGTTGAAAAAGATGAACGCACATTGGTCACCACGTTGACCAAAAGAATGGCGGAAGAGCTGACGAAATATTTAAGCAGAATCCAGATTCGTTGCCGTTACATTCATTCAGATGTGGATACTTTGGAGCGGGTTGAAATTATGCGTGATTTGCGTTTGGGCATTTTTGATGTGCTTATTGGCGTGAATCTTTTAAGGGAAGGTCTCGATTTGCCCGAAGTTTCTTTGGTGGCAATTTTGGATGCCGACAAGGAAGGTTTTTTGCGATCACACCGCTCTTTAACGCAAACCATTGGCCGCGCCGCGAGAAATATCAACGGAATTGCCATAATGTATGCCGATAAAATAACGAACAGCATGCAGCTTACCATCGACGAAACCAACCGTCGCCGCGAAAAACAAATTGCCTACAATACCGAAAATAACATCACGCCTACCCAAATCATAAAGAGCATCGAAAATATTATGGGGCAAAACACGGCTTCAACCTATAATTTTGAAAATTTGGCGAATATTGCCGCCGAGGAAAAAATGGATTATATGACGAAGGCCGAACTGGAAAACAGCATTCGTGAAAAACGCAAACAAATGGAAGAGGCTGCCAAAGCGCTCGACTTTATCGCTGCCGCAAAATTGCGCGATACCATTAAGAAGTTGAAAGAGCGAATTTCGTAAGCAGTTAGCAGTTTTTGATTTATAGTTAACTAAAAAAAGTTTTATGAAACGAATTTCATAAAACTTCTTATAATTTATAATTCAAAAGAAAACTTTTAACTTTTAACTTTTAACAAAAAAATTAGTTTCCTTTTTTATAATCTGCTAAAAACTGCGCCAAGCCAATGTCTGTTAACGGGTGTTTCAACAATCCCATAATCGCGGATAAAGGTCCGGTCATCACATCAGCGCCTAATTTTGCGCAATCTATAATATGCATGGTGTGGCGCACTGAAGCTGCCAAAATTTCTGTTTCGTAGCCGTAATTGTCGTAAATAAGTCTGATTTCTGTAATCAAATTTAATCCGTCAGTCGAAATATCATCCAGCCTTCCAATAAATGGAGACACGTAAGTCGCTCCTGCTTTAGCGGCCAACAACGCTTGTCCTGCCGAAAAAACCAAGGTCATATTCACCCTGATTCCCTTATCTGTAAAGTATTTACACGCTTTAATTCCGTCTGCAATCATCGGTAATTTAACCACAATTTGCGGGTGTAAATCAGCCAATGCTTCTCCTTCTCTCACCATTCCTTCAAAATCAGTCGCAATCACTTCGGCACTTACATCACCGTCCACAATATTGCAAATTGCCACATAATGTTTTAAAATATTGTCTTTTCCCGTAATGCCTTCTTTAGCCATTAAGGAAGGATTCGTGGTTACACCATCCAAAACACCCAATGCTTGTGCTTCTTTAATTTGCTCGAGGTTTGCTGTATCAATAAAAAATTTCATAATATATGGTAGGTTATATTTTTATGGTACAAAGATAGGATTTTAATTATAAATTTTTTAAAATGTTATCTCGTTTAATCATTGATAAGTTAAGATGTTATTATAAACTTTAATTTTCATTTCATACAAAAACACACCCCTAACCCTCCCGTTCTAATCCCGATAGCTATCGGGACGGGACAGGCTTCTTGAGAGGGGAATTTAACACCTTCAATTTTTAACTTGACTGCCAACTTCTGACTTTTAATATTTAACTTTTAACTTTTATTTTGAAGTGATTCATCAACATCTTTTCATAAACTTTATCAGGCAATATTCTTTTCAAAATAATAGAAAATTTTTGCGTAAAATCGCCCACTTTGTAATGAATCTTGGGTTTTGGGGTGTTTATAATTTTATAAATAGCTTCCGCCATCTGGATCGGATTGCTGCCGCTGTCCACATGCGCATCCATTAAATCCAAATTTTTTTGATAGTTTTTTTTGTAGGGAGAATTTTCAAAAACTGGCGTGTGGTAACGGCCAGAGGCTATGTTTGTGGCAAAATCGCCAGGTGCCACGTTGGTCACTTCAATGCCAAAACCTTTAACTTCCATCCTTATGGCTTCCGTCACAATCTCCAAAGCACCTTTTGTTGCCGAATAAATGCCCCTGAACGGCAAACCCATATAACCTGCAATGGAAGTTACGTTAACAATCAGTCCGCTTTGTTGTTTGCGCATTTGCGGTAAAACGGCTTTCATCATTTCAATGGCACCAAAAAAATTGGTTTCAAAAACCTGTCGCATTTCATCGGTCGGCGTTTCTTCAATGGCGCCGGTAATGCCCATTCCGGCATTGTTAATCAAAATATCAATACGGCCTTCCGCAGCAATAATGTCGTCAACAGCTTTTAAAATCGTTTCCTTGTCATTCACATCCAAAGCAATTAAGCGAAACGGATGATTGGTGATATTATCCGGATTTCTGCTGGTTCCGTACACAATAAATCCCTTTTGGGTTAAAAATTCACCTACAGATTTCCCTATTCCTAAAGAACCTCCTGTAATTATAACAACTTTATTTCTCATTTAAAAATTAAAATATTAAATAATTGGGCGTTACCACAAGGGTCGGGCTATGCGCTTCAATCTTTTTTATCGGAAAAAAACCTCAAAAAAAGTATTTACGCTGCTATCCCTAACGCAAAATACTGCGCAAATCATCATACTGCTATAATTGCAAGCTCTAATAAGAAATCAAAAGTAAGTTATTTATGGAGATTTAAAAAGCCCTTTCCTTAGGAAGGTATTTAGGATAGGATAAAAGAAAAAGGGCAAGCGACCTACATCACACCGCTACAACCTAATACCTTTGCTGCGTTCCCGCCCTGGAGGGTTCAAAGGGAGCTGGTTGTGTAGGACTTGCCCGGCGCGAATTTACAATCATTTTTTTAATTTTACCACTATTTTTTTTCAAATTTTATTGTAACAAAATTAAATGAGTGTTTACTAATAACTTAGTTAAAAATATGTATTATTGTTAGGATTTAACCGCCAATGGTAATAAGGTATTTAGTATATTTGTTCAACCAAAAAATCAATCAATTATTATGGAAAATCAAGAAATCTCGCCAAAACAAATCATGTTAAACCACGGTTTAATGTTAGGACTTGCATCAGTTTTAATCAGTGTTGTATTGTACGCTATGGGAAAAACGTATGAACCTCATTGGTCTGTAGGCGTTATCAGCACGATGATCAGCGTTGCAGTCATCATTTTGGGCATCAAGAAAATTAAAGAAATCAACAACGGATTTTTATCCTTGTCCGAAGCGTTAAAAACCGGATTGGGTATTGCGCTTATCTCCGGATTGGTGCTTGTTGTTTATAATTTAATTTTCGTCACTTTTATTGAGCCTGAATATTTTTCAAGAATGATGGAAGTGCAACAACAAAAAATGATTGAATCTTACCCTAATTTTTCTGATGAGCAATTGGAAGCATCTATGGAAATGGCTAAAAAAATGTCGGGACCTATGATTAATTCAGCAATTATCATTATTGGGAGTCTGTTTCTTGGATTTATCATTTCTCTGATTGGCGGATTGATTTTGAAAAAAACCGACGAAGAAATCACCAGTATTTAATAAAATTAACATTTTAAATGGATATATCCATAGTCATTCCGCTGCTTAATGAAGATGAATCTTTAAATGAATTACACGATTGGATTGTAAAAGTGATGCAATCCAATCGTTATTCTTATGAATTGCTTTTTATTGATGACGGCAGCACCGACGATTCCTGGAAGGTTATTAAGTCGTTGTCCGAAAAAAACCCAAACGTAAAAGGACTCCGATTCCAAAAAAATTACGGAAAATCCCAGGCCTTAAATGCCGGATTTAAAGTTGTGACCGGTGATGTTGTGATTACCATGGACGCTGATTTACAAGACAGTCCGGATGAAATTCCAGAACTTTATAATTTGATAAAAAGCGGGGATTTCGACTTGGTTTCTGGCTGGAAGAAAAAACGCTTCGATTCAAAAATCAGAAAAAATATTCCTTCAAAATTATTCAATGCGGCCGCAAGAAAAACTTCGGGCTTGAAATTGCACGATTTTAATTGCGGATTGAAAGCTTACAAAAATGAAGTGATCAAAAATATTGATGTGAACGGCGAAATGCACCGTTACATTCCGGTGTTGGCCAAAAATGCGGGTTTCAATAAAATTACCGAAAAAGTGGTGGCCCACCAAGCCAGAAAATACGGCGTAACCAAATTTGGCATGGAACGTTTCATCAACGGGTTTCTGGACTTGATTACCATTTGGTTCTTGTCGAAATTCGGAAAAAGACCGATGCATCTGTTCGGATTGCTGGGAACGCTTACGTTTTTCATCGGATTTTGTTTTGCCTTTTACTTGGGTATTGACAAACTCTTTTTTAATCCGACTGGCCGTTTGATTACTGCAAAACCCCAATTTTATTTGGCGATAGTGGCCATGATTATTGGTACACAACTATTTTTGGCCGGGTTTTTAGGCGAACTTATTTTGCGCACGAAATCAGACTCAAAACGTTACACCATCTCAGATAAAATCAACAGTTGATCTTTTTTAACATAATTGAACTATTTTTGCACTATTAAAATCTTACCACATGACTGAAATCTTAAACAAAGCCCAACTTTGGCTGACCGATACTTTTGACAAAAATACTCAGGAGGAAGTGCAACAATTAATTGCAGGAAATCCAACACAATTGACAGAGCATTTTTATCAGGATTTAGAATTTGGCACTGGAGGAATGCGTGGCATTATGGGCGCCGGAACCAATAGAGTCAATAAATATACGTTAGGCAGGGCAACCCAAGGTTTGTCAAATTACCTGAACAAAACTTTTCAAAATAAACCTTTGAAAGCCGTAATTGCTTATGATTGCCGACATAACAGCAAGGAATTTGCAAAAATTGTGGCCGATGTTTTTTCTGCAAACAATATTAAAGTGTACTTATTTGAAGATTTGCGTCCTACCCCAGAACTTTCTTTTGCCGTAAGACATTTGGGCTGCGATGCCGGAATTGTATTGACCGCTTCCCACAATCCGCCAGAATATAATGGGTATAAAGTATATTGGAATGATGGCGGACAAATAGTTCCGCCGCAGGACAATGATATAATTGCTGAAGTGAACCGCTTGGATTTTTCCCAAATTAACTTTAAAGCCCATGAAAACTTAATCGAAACTATCGGCAAAGAAGTCGATGAAGCTTTTATAAATGCCTCTGTTAAAAACGGCACCTTCAACACAAAAGGGAAAGAAAATCTAAAAATAGTTTTCACTTCCATCCACGGAACTTCCATTACTTCCATACCGGAAACATTTAAAAGAGCCGGCTATACCGATGTTCATATTGTGGAAGAACAACGTATCCCAAACGGAAATTTCCCAACGGTTAAATCTCCAAATCCCGAAGAACCGGATGCCTTGAAAATGGCCACAGATTTGGCCGAAAAAATTCACGGAGACATCGTAATAGGAACTGACCCTGATGGTGACCGATTGGGCATTGCCGTTAGAGATTTAGACGGAAAAATGACCTTGTTAAACGGAAATCAGACCATGTGTTTGATGACCGATTTTTTAATCAAAAAATGGAAAGAAGCAGGTAAATTAAACGGCAAACAATTTGTGGGTTCCACCATTGTTTCCACCAATTTGGTGAACGAGATTGCCGCCAGATACGGCGTTGAAACCAAAGTTGGACTGACCGGATTTAAATGGATTGCCAAAATGGTTCGCGAGGCCGAAGGCAAACAAGAATTTATTGGCGGCGGCGAGGAAAGTTTCGGTTATATGATTGGCGATTTTGTGCGCGATAAAGATGCAACTACCGCTACTCTTTTGGCCTGTGAAATTGCCGCAAATGCAAAAGCCAACGGAAGTTCTATGTACCGGGAATTGCTGCAAATTTATGCCGACAATCATTTTTATAAAGAACATTTAATCTCCATTGTTAAAAAAGGAATGGACGGCGCCGACCAGATTAAACAAATGATGGTTGATTTGCGCGAAAATCCTTTTACAGTAATAGATGGTTCAAAAGTTAATTATTTATTTGATTATCAAGCTTCAACAAGAAAAAATTTACTGACCGGAGAAGTTGAAAATATCGACATTCCTAAATCAAATGTGTTGATTTATCATACGGAAGACGGCACAAAAATAGCAGCAAGACCAAGCGGAACCGAACCGAAAATTAAATTCTATTTCAGTGTGAAAGGAAAATTAGATGCCATTGAAAACGCAAAAAAAGTTGAAAATGAACTGGATGCCAAAATTCAACGCATTATTGCCGAGCTTAAATTGAGTTAAATATAGTCCGAAGACGGAAGACGGAAGGCGGAAGACAGAAGTTTATAGTCAATGTTCAAGTTCATTTCTTAATCAAACAAGTTCCCTTTCTCCCGATAGCTATCGGGAGGGAAAGGACGGGGGGATAGGATAAATACATAAAAAAAATTAATGAAGTACTTCAAACAAATTTTGGTTTATGCCATACCTTATAAAATATATGGTGTTTTAAACATTATCAGCAATATTTTTTATGCGTTGTTTGGCACCTTGGCTTTTGTTTCGCTGATGCCGATGCTAAAAGTACTGTTTAAAACTGCGGAGCCCATCACCGTAAAACCTTCGTATGAAAGCATTTCAAAACTGGGCGACTACATTGAAAAATCCATCAACTACTTCATTACCATCAAAATAAATACGGAAGGCGAAATGAAGGCTTTGCTGTTTATGATCGTCATTGTCATCAGCACTTTTTTGCTTAAAAACATTTTTGGCTATTTGGCGATGTACTTTATCACCTTTTTACGAAATGGGGTTTTAAAGGATGTTCGGAATGATTTGTATGAAAAAACGGTCGATTTGCCGCTCGCCTATTTTTCTGAAAAAAGAAAAGGCGATATCATTGCAAGAATTTCAACTGATGTGCTGGAAATCCAACATTCATTTTTATCAATCTTAGAACTGATTGTCAGAGAACCTTTAATGATTTTGTTTACCATAATCGCAATGCTGGCTTTAAGTCCGCAATTGACTTTATTTGTATTTATTTTTATTCCGATAGCGGGAATCGTTATTTCATTGGTAGGGAAAAAATTAAAAAGACAATCAGATAAAGTTCAAAAAGAGCAGGGTTTATTTTTATCGATTTTAGAAGAAACGTTGGGCGGATTAAGGGTGATCAAAGGATTTAATGCCGAAGGTTATTTTAACTCAAAATTTAGGGAATCCACTTCCCGATTTTACAGATTTTCCAATTCGTTGCTGAACAGACAAAATTTGGCTTCGCCCTTGAGCGAATTTTTGGGAATCGGCGTTATTGCCGTATTACTTTGGTATGGAGGCTCTTTGGTTTTGGTGTCAAAAACATTGGCTCCCGATGCTTTTATTGTTTTTATGGGATTGGCTTACAATATTTTAACACCGGCGAAAGCCATTTCAAAAGCGGCTTATGGCGTTAAAAAAGGCGATGCCGCTGCGGAACGCGTACTGGAAATTTTACATACGACTTCACCATTGTCCGACAAGCCGAATGCCTTGGTAAAAGAAGGATTTAATTCGGCCATCAGCATTGAGAATATTTCATTTAAATATGAAGATGAATATGTGCTTAAAGATTTTTCGTTGGAAATTCCCAAAGGAAAAACAGTGGCTTTTGTCGGACAATCCGGAAGCGGAAAATCGACCATTGCCAATTTACTGACCCGTTTTTATGATGTCAATGAAGGCAGCATTAAAATTGACGGCATCGACATTCGCGATATCACAAAAAAATCATTGCGAAGTCTGCAAGGACTTGTTTCCCAAGATTCTATTTTGTTTAACGACAGCATCAAAAACAATATATTATTGGGCATTTCAACTAAAACGGAAGCGGAAATTATGGATGCCGCCAAAATTGCGAATGCCCACGAATTTATTGATGAAATGCCAAATGGCTACGATTCCAACATAGGCGACAGCGGAAACAAGCTTTCAGGCGGACAAAAACAGCGGTTGAGCATTGCCCGTGCGGTATTGAAAAATCCACCAATTATGATTTTAGATGAAGCCACATCTGCTTTAGACACAGAAAGCGAACGTTTGGTCCAGGATGCTTTGGAAAAAATGATGAAAAACAGAACTTCGGTGGTGATTGCGCACCGACTTTCAACGGTTCAAAAAGCGGATATTATTGTGGTATTGCTGAAAGGAAAAATCATTGAGCAAGGAAATCACGAGGAACTCATCGCTAAAAATGGCGTTTATACCAAGTTGGTGGAAATGCAGACACTGTAGAAAGGAGTTATTTGTTATTAGTTGATTTGTATAAACGTTTAGATGAATATATCTAAAATTCCTTCAACCTAAGCGCAGATGCAAGGCAAAAATGCCAACTGAATAGGGCTAACTTTTAACAAGGCCCAACTTCTCCCCTTTTTTCAACATAAAATCGTAGGCTTCTTGGTAATCATTTGATATTTCGCCTTCTAAAATGGCTTCTTTAATGGCTTCTTTTAAAACACCAATTTCTCGGCAAGGTTTTAAATTGAAAGTTTCCATAATGAGTTCGCCGGAAATTGGCGGCTGAAAATTGCGCACGTGGTCGCGTTCTTCCACTTCCTTTATTTTTTGACGCACCAATTCAAAATTTTGATGGTATTTTTTAAATTTCGTCGGATTTTTAGTCGTGATATCCGCTTCACACAAAGTCATTAAACTTTCAATATCATCACCGGCATCAAAAACCAATCGTCGCACGGCTGAATCGGTCACTTCGGTTGCGAGCACAATCGGACGGGAACTTAACAACACCATTTTTTGAACAAATTTCATTTTTTCGTTCATCGGCATTTTTAGGCGTTTAAACAGTTTGTACACCATTTTTGATCCCACATATTCGTGCCCGTGAAAAGTCCAGCCCAATGTTTTATGGAATTTTTTGGTAGGCGCTTTTCCTATATCGTGCAACAAAGCGGCCCAGCGCAACCATAAATTATCGGTATTATTTGAAATATTGTCCAACACTTCCAACGTGTGGTAAAAATTGTCCTTGTGTTTTTGTCCTTCCACATCCTCAACGCCTTCCAAATTGGTCAGTTCCGGCAAAAAACGGCTTAATAATTGTGCTTTGTGCAATAAAATAAATCCGATAGAAGGAACCGGGGAACTCATTATTTTGTTGAGTTCTTCCACAATTCTTTCTCGCGTAATAATATCCAACCGCTCGGCATTTTTGGCAATGGCGTCAAAAGATTTTTTTTCAATGGTAAAATTCAACTGTGCGGCAAAACGAATGGCACGCATCATACGCAAAGGATCATCAGAATAAGTAATATCCGGACTTAAAGGCGTTCTGATAATTTTGGATTCCAAATCTTGCAATCCGTTAAAAGGATCCAACAAGTTGCCAAAATCTGCTTTATTTAAACTCAACGCCAAGGCATTTATGGTAAAATCTCTGCGATTTTGGTCGTCTTCAAGCGTTCCGTCCTCCACAACCGGATTCCTGCTGTTTTCATTGTAAGATTCTTTACGGGCGCCCACAAATTCAACTTCAACGTCTTTATACCTTAACATCGCCGTTCCGTAGGTTTTAAAAACCTGCACTTTGGGTTTGTTGGGCAATAATTTGGCAACCGCCTGCGCCAGTTCAATGCCGCTTCCAACGGCCACAATGTCAATATCTTGCTGTTTGTTTCTTTTTAAAAAATAATCGCGCACAAAACCGCCGATGACGTAGGTTTCCAATTCCATATCAGCTGAAGCCTGAGAAATATATTCAAATATTGGATGCGATAAAGCATCCGTATAAAAAGTTTTTTTTGTCATTTTTTAGTTGCGAAGCACGGTTATTGTACCTTTTTCATCGACCTTCAAAATAGTAGAAGATTTTTCATTCACTTCCTCGCGCTGCAAATTTACAACATAGTCAACGCTCTCCAAAATGGACGGTTCAATTTCTGCAAAACTTTTTGGCGTTGGGTTGCCGCTGATATTTGCCGAAGTGGAAACAATTGGTTTTCCGAATTGATTGATTAACTGTCTGCAAAACTCATTTTGAACAATCCTGATTGCCACTGTATTGTCTGTCGCCACCACGTTTTTGGCCAGGCCAACCGGATTGTCGTAAATAATGGTAGTTGGGTTTGTTGTTTTCGAAAGCAATGCTAAAACTGCTTCAGATACTTTGGGAATGTATTTTTTAAGCATTTCAAAACTGTCCACCAAAATAACCAAACTCTTGCTTTCTGAGCGTTGTTTGATTTCAAAAATTTTGGAAACCGCTTCTTCGGATGTGGCGTCACAGCCAATTCCCCAAACCGTATCGGTTGGATAAAGAAGTGTTTTTTTGATACTTAAAACATTTAATGAATTATTGAGTTCATCTGTCATAACAAATTGTATAATAATTAATAATTAAAACTGGACATACATAAAAAATTTAATCAATGATTAATTAAATTTCTTCAGCCAGTTCAAAATATAATTTAATTTATGTTTTGGACACTGGTCTAAACTTTGCAAACATAAAAATAATGTGTTGGCATCATTCTCAAAATACTTCAACTTTAATTTATACCAAAGTAAAGGTTTTTTGTATGATTGCAAGTATCCCAGCTGATAATCATCTTTGATGACACACGTATTGTTTTGAATTTCCAAATGGTTTGCCAAAGATTGAATCATATATTGGGAAGGTTCTCTAAATCTGTGTTTAATATTATGAATAACCATCTCGGGATGTTCCTCAAAATAATTATTAATGGTTGATTTACGAATTGCCGCAGGTGTGTGATCCAACCTTAAATATTTTTGAAACCCTAAATTTACGGCAATATTTTGCTGAGCTTTCTTATAACCATATTTTTTGTCCTTCGTTGTTTTTCCAAGCCATTTCACTATTTTCTGATGAATAACTTTATACCAGATGTTACCATCATATAAATTAAATTTACCTCGTAAAACAGGAAATCCATTAATAAAAAAATCATTTACTTTAATTTCCCTCATCAAAAATACATCATCATTGAAATATATAAAATGCTCAGCTAAATTGGGAATTCTATATAACATTGTTTCAATGGGAATACTATTAAATGTGGGTGCATAAGATTCAAATCCTTTAAAGATCTCTTTATGATCCACAATTTTTACTTTGGGATATTCTTCACTGTGATTCTTTAAAAATAAAGGTGTTTGTCCATCAGTAATGATAAAAATATTTCTTACAAAAGGCGCATATTTTAAAATAGATTTTACTGAAAACTCAATTTCATTCACTTGGTCAAATCGGGTGCGAAATTGTTGGTTACCCAATTTTGATTTATCCACAACATATTTGGTCATTTTATTTATATGCGCTTCATCATTCCCGTCAACCCAAGCTATAACGGCATCAATGTCAAAATCCACATTTGTATGTTGTTTCATCAATTTAAATTTTACTTTTTATTGGTACAGATGCTGCTTGCTATTAATCATTCTTATGTGTATTAAAATTTGCTATGCTCGTTTCATTTAGAAAACAATTGATTAAAAGCACAAATATAGCCATAAAAAAACAGCCCGAAAGCTGCTTTTTTATATAACTAAACTGATTTAAAATTAAACCGCCACATCATTTTCACGAAGCGCATCATTCAAAGAGGTTTTTTTGTCGGTGCTTTCTTTGCGTTGTCCAATAATTAACGCACAAGGCACCTGGTAATCACCTGCAGGGAATTTTTTGGTGTAACTTCCCGGAATCACAACGGAACGAGCAGGAACATAACCTTTAATTATTTTAGGCTCGCTTCCCGTAACATCAATTATTTTAGTGGAACCTGTAAGCACCACATTGGCGCCTAAAACAGCTTCTTTTTCTACGCGAATTCCTTCCACCACAATACAGCGTGAACCCACAAAAACATTGTCTTCTATAATTACTGGAGCCGCCTGTAATGGCTCCAGCACGCCGCCAATACCAACACCGCCGCTTAAATGCACATTTTTGCCAATTTGCGCACAACTTCCAACGGTTGCCCAAGTATCTACCATAGTGCCTTCATCTATATAAGCACCAATATTTACGTAACTTGGCATTAAAATAGTTCCTGCAGAAATGTAGGATCCGTAACGTGCAACTGCATGCGGCACCACGCGAATTCCCTTTTCTTTATAACCTCTTTTTAAAGGTATTTTATCGTGATATTCAAAAATTCCCACTTCAAAAGTTTCCATTTTCTGAATCGGAAAATACAATACTACCGCTTTTTTTATCCATTCATTTACCTGCCATCCATTTTCAGTTGGTTCTGCAACGCGTAAAACGCCTTTGTCTAACAAATCTACAACTTCGCGAATAGCGTTTTGGGTAATTT
>JAUSOJ010000189.1 GCA_030656195.1 Lutibacter sp. | reverse complement strand
CCAAATAATAAAAGAAGCCTTTAGCCTTAAAAAAGTCTTGAAATTGTAATTCCAATAAGAATTGTACCCATAAAGAACAACGCGAATCCGCTAATTACGCGATTTTTCATTTGCGGACAAAATTATCATTTACAATACTTATAAAATATAAAATAGTGCTAAATAAACATAAATAATCAACTCAATGGAATGCTAAAAAATAAAAACTGATCATCCAATATTGGGGTTGTCAGGTTCCTATTAATTTTCCTTTTAAACATCTTGATTATTCATTGTGAATTTGTAAAAAAGGTTCTCCATACAAATCAAACTCGGTGGCTGAAGTTATTTTTATGTGCGCAAATTTGCCCACTTGTACGTAGTTTTCTGTGGCATCAATCAGCACTTCATTGTCAACGTCGGGTGAATCAAATTCTGTTCTTCCAATAAAATAATTACCGTCTTTTCTGTCGATGATGCATTTGAATACTTGTCCGACCTTCTCTTGATTCAATTCAAAAGAAATCTGGCTTTGCAAATCCATAATGTCACTCACCCTTTTTTGTTTCACTTTTTCGGGAACATTGTCTTTTAAACTGGCTGCGTGCGTATTTTCTTCATGGGAATAGGCAAAAACGCCCAAACGTTCAAAACGCATATCGGCTACCCACTTTTTTAATTCCTGAAATATTGCTTCCGTTTCGCCAGGATAACCAACGATTAACGTAGTTCTTATCGCCATATTGGGAACCGATTTTCTGAACTCCGCAATTAAATTGGTCGTTTTTTCGTGGGAAGTTCCTCTTCGCATCGACTTTAAAATATCGTCGTTGATATGTTGTA
Source organism: Lutibacter sp. (assembly GCA_030656195.1). Taxonomy (GTDB): domain Bacteria; phylum Bacteroidota; class Bacteroidia; order Flavobacteriales; family Flavobacteriaceae; genus Lutibacter. The sequence continues at coordinate 18,862 of JAUSOJ010000189.1, read as the reverse complement.
ATGGAATGTCCAGATAATTACAGACTTTCGGCTCATTTTTTACGACTTCCAACACATCCAAAGGAAATCCGGTAGGAAAAGCATAATGCAAACGGATCCATTCTATGCCGTCTATTTTTGCCAGTTCGGTCAACAAATCGGCCAAAGCCCTTTTTTTGTAGATATCCAATCCGTAATATGTTAAATCCTGGGCAATCAAAATCAGTTCTTTGATTCCTTTTTTGGCCAGTTTTGTGGCTTCAATCACCAAATTTTCAATTGGCGTGGAAACGTGCTTTCCGCGCATCAAAGGAATGGCGCAAAACGAACACGGCCTGTCGCATCCTTCCGCAATTTTTAAATAGGCGTAATGTATTGGTGTGGTGGTTAATCGTTCGCCGATAAGTTCATGTTTGTAATCGGCATCCAGCACTTTTAACAGGTTTGGCAAATCGTGTGTGCCAAAATATTCGTCCACATTGGGAATTTCCTTTTGTAAATCGGGTTTGTAACGCTCGCTTAAACATCCGGTCACATAAACCCGGTCAACTTCACCCAATTCTTTTTTGTTGACATAATGTAAAATCGTGTTGATCGATTCTTCTTTGGCATCGCCAATAAATCCGCAGGTATTGATTACCACAATGTTTCCGTCATCATTTTCATCTTCGTGAACCACATTTTTATTGTTTGCGACCAATTGCCCCATCAACACTTCACTGTCGTAAACATTCTTGGAACACCCAAGGGTAACCACATTAATTTTATTTTCTTTCTTTGATTTTGTCCTCATTAATTGGTAATTAGTATTCAGTAGTTAGTAGTATTGTATTGTGTGTCAACATTTTTGTTTAGTTGTAATTTTTTGGGGCAATTCGCTTATTGCTGGCATTTTCATATGCATAAGCCCATTGCAGCAAAGATTGTTCCTGAAACGGTTTTGCGATAAAGGTCAGTCCTCTCGGTTTTCCGTCGGCTTGATAACCCATAGGTACCGTTAATGCAGGATATTTTGCAACGGCCGCAAAACCTGCGTGAAAATTATTGATGGACAAAATTCCGTCCAAATTGTGCGTTTTCATTGGTGACTCAAAAAACAATTTCCCGTTTGTGCTTAAAGTGTCTTTTATATGTTCCAAATCTTTCGCGCTTCCCTTATCTGCAACAATGCCTTTAAACAATGCTTGTCCGTAAGGCGCTCTTCTTAAACTGTCTTTTCTGTTAAATTCCATCACATCATCCACCGATTTTAAGGTCACAGCAGCATTGGCATGTTTTTGGAGATATTCCGGCAAATCCTTTTTCATATCCAAATTCAGCAAACGGATAAATCCGGGCAACTCGATTTGTTGTTGCTCGATTTCAATGATTTCTGCGCCTTCATTTTTAAGTTTTGAGAGCGCTTCCATATATAATGAATCTTCCATAAGCGATTTAAAAGCCCCAAAGCGTTTGCCTTTTAAAGATGAATTTTTTAAGTTGCCGTAAGATGCTGATTCCGACTTAAATGAAGCGCTGTCATCTTTGTCAAACCCAATCAAGGCCTCAAGCATAATGGCATTGTCCACAACATTTTTGGTGATGGGTCCGGCCGTATCCAAGGTGCTTGAAATAGGGATGATTCCTGTTCTGCTTAACAACCCTACGGTTGGTTTTAAACCGACCACTGAGTTTTGGCTTGAAGGAGACAAAATAGATCCCGAAGTTTCACTGCCAACCGCTGCCACACAAAAATTAGCTGCGACCGCTACGCCACTTCCCGAACTTGAACCACCGGTATCAAATAATCTTCTGCCGTATGGATTTAATGTTTGTCCGCCCACCGCACTATAGCCGCTCGGACAATCACCACAGAAAAAATAGGCCCATTCGCTTAAATTTGCTTTTCCTAAAATTAAGGCACCTTTGTTTTGTAATTGTTTGACAATAAAAGCATTGTTGGCCATATTTTTTTGCAATGCCACAGCGCCTGCGGTTGTTGGCATTCCAGCTGCATTGATATTGTCCTTCAACAAAATTGGCATTCCAAAAACCGAGAATTCGTTTGACGGTTTTGGTTGCTTGTCTTTTTGTCTGGCTTCCTTAACAACATTTGGATTTAATGAAATCACCGAGTTTAAAGATAATTTATTTTCCCTGTCAAATTTTCTGATGCGGTATAGGTAAAACAAGACCAGTTTTTCATAACTCAATTTTCCTTCGGCAATATGTTTTTGAAGGGTTGGTATATTTTGCTCTAAAATTAAAGGTTTTAAAGCCGTATAGGTTGCTTCTGAAAAATCTTTTAAATCTTTATTGAAGGGCGCCCAAAAGGTATCATTATCGATAAATTTCGAGTCCAATACCTTAAATTCTCTAAAATCATTTTCAGTAACAAGAACCTCTGATACTGAATTTTTACTTTCACTTGGTAAGTTTTTGCAGGAAATCGTCAAAATCAGGAATGCGAAAAAAAGATAATTCTTCATACCAATTATTTTAAAGTTTGTTTGTTTTTTACTTAAAAAAAGAATCTACAAATTCAATTTTGTTGAAGACTTGTAAATCGTCGATTCCCTCGCCAACACCAATATATTTCACCGGAATTTTAAACTGGTCGGAAATGCCAATCACCACGCCGCCTTTGGCCGTACCATCTAATTTGGTGACTGCCAGTGAAGTTACTTCTGTTGCTTTGGTAAATTGTTTGGCCTGTTCAAAAGCATTTTGTCCGGTTGAGCCATCGAGCACCAATAAAACTTCGTGTGGCGCATCTGGCACCACTTTTTCCATAACCCGTTTTATTTTGGTCAGCTCGTTCATTAAGTTGATTTTATTGTGTAATCGGCCCGCAGTGTCAATAATCACCACATCGGCATTTTGTGCCACGGCAGATTTCAAGGTGTCAAAAGCCACGGAAGCAGGATCACTTCCCATTTCCTGACGAACCATCGCAACACCAACCCTGTCGGCCCAAATCTGCAATTGGTCTATTGCGGCGGCACGAAAAGTATCTGCAGCGCCAAGCACCACTTTTTTACCACTTTTTGTAAATTGTGAAGCCAGTTTGCCAATGGTCGTTGTTTTTCCAACGCCATTTACGCCAACCACCATAATTACATAAGGTTTTTTATCTGTAGGTGTTGTAAAATCTGTTTCATTTCCCGCATTGGTTTCGGCCAATAAACCCGCGATTTCTTCCCTAAGGATTGAGTTCAGTTCATCAGTTCCTAAATAAGTATCTTTTAAAACCCTTGCTTCAATACGTTCAATAATTTTAAGTGTGGTCACTACGCCAACATCAGAAGAAATTAACACCTCTTCCAAATTGTCCAGCACCTGATCATCAACCTTCGATTTTCCGGCAATTGCTTTAGACAGTTTGGAAAAGAAAGTGGTTTTGGTTTTTTCCAGACCTTTGTCTAAGGTTTCTTTCTTCTCTTTGGAAAAGAATTTTTTGAATAAACTCATTTTTAAAAAATTACTGCTGTAAATATAAAAAAAAAACTACTCTCAAAAGATTGAAAGTAGCTCTATTCGTTAATCTATAAACAAATTATTATTTTTTGTCCAAGAAGGCTTTTACCATTAAAGGATCCATAATAGCTTCTACAAAAGTGTAAGCTCCGGTTTTAGGAGACTTTACCATTTTTATAGCTTTTGATAATCTTTTTGATCCTGTTTGTAACGATGCTACTGATTTCTTTGCCATGGTCTTATATTATTTAATTTCTTTATGAACGGTCACTTTTTTCAAGATAGGATTGAATTTTTTGATTTCCATCCTGTCTGGTGTGTTCTTTTTGTTCTTTGTGGTGATATACCTTGAAGTTCCTGGCATTCCAGTACCTTTATGTTCAGTACACTCTAAAATTACCTGAATTCTATTTCCTTTTGTCTTTGCCATTTCCTAGTGATTATTTTTTGTAAAAACCTTTTTCTCTTGCATCTTTTAAGACTGCAGTGAGTCCTAATTTGTTGATATTTTTTAAAGTAGATGTGGCTATCTTTAAAACAATCCACTTATCTTCTTCAGCAATATAAAAACGCTTTTTAATTAAATTAGCGTCAAATTTTCTTTTAGTTCTATTCAATGCGTGAGAAACATTGTTTCCTACCATTGCTTTTTTTCCAGTAAGTTCGCAAACTCTTGACATATTTTTGTGACTTTTTAGTGTGTTCTCAAAACGAGATGCAAAATTAAATCTTTAAACTCGAATACACAAACTTATTTTGCTAGTTTTTTAAAATTTCTTTCCTCAGCAATTCCAATGCTTTATTTGAAGCACGGCCAATCACTTTTTCACGTGGTTTTCCAAAGAAAAATTCTTCTGAAAAAATGGTGGTTGGCGTGGCGATGGCGATAAAAACCGTTCCCACCGTTTTATCAGTGTCATCAGCAGTTGGTCCAGCGTTTCCTGTAGTTGCTATGGCGTAATCGGTATGGTATTTTTGTTGAATTCCCTTCGCCATAGCCTCAGCGACCTGCGCACTCACCACGGTGTTTTCGGCAATGAGTTTTTCATCGACAAGCAGCTCATTTATCTTGATTATTTTGCTGTAAGCTACGATTCCTCCCACAAAATAGTTGGATGCACCCGGTACCGAGGTGATAATTTTAGCGATATTTCCGCCTGTGCAACTTTCAGCCACCGCCAATGTCTGCTTTTTTTCGGTTAACAATTGTCCAATAACCGATTCAATCGTTTCATTTTCGTCGAAACCAACAATGATATCGGGAATCAATTTCGCCAATTTTTCCATTTCACTTATAATGCCTATATCAAGCATTTCATAAGTTGCCCCTTTTGCGCTTAAACGTAAACGGACGCTTCCAAATGATGGTAAATAAGCTAACTTTATGAAAGCTGGTAAATTGTTTTCCCAATCTTCAATTTTTTCGGCAAGCATGCTTTCTCCCATGCCATAAGTGATGATTGTTTTATGAAGAATAAAAGGCAAGTTGTAAGTTGCTTGCAATTTGGGCAACACGCTTTGTACCATGAGACCAATCATTTCAAAAGGAACTCCGGGCAGCGAAACAACCACTTTGTTATTTTTGTAAAACCACATTCCCGGTGCGGTTCCAAATTCGTTTTTTAAAGCAGTACAGGTTGATGGCACCAAAGCCTGATGTCTGTTTACTTCGGTGAACGGATAATTGATCTTTGTAAACATTTGTTCAATATGCGAAACAATTTCGTCATTTAAAACCAAGGTATCTTGAAAATATTCGGCCAAGGTCAATTTGGTGATGTCGTCTTTTGTAGGACCCAAACCTCCTGTAATAATCACGATATCAGCATTTGACTGCGCTTCTTTAATGGCTTTTAAAATGTGCTGCCGATCATCTTGAACGGAAGTGATTTGATACACGGAAACGCCTATTTTATTCAATGCTTCGGCAATCCATTTTGAATTTGTGTCTAAAATTTGGCCAATTAAAATTTCATCGCCAATGGTAATTATCTCTGCTTGCATTTCTTTCACTATATTTGCGCTAAATATAGCAATTAACACGCAACCTTTTAAGAAAATTTGCATCTAAAATACATATACTAACAACTAGAAAAACCAACTACAGCTATGATTACCCCTGATCAATTAACAGACAATGAACTTCTTGAGCAAATAGAAAATTGCTCTTTAAGTCCGGAATTATTTACCCACGATGTCATGTTGCGACTGGCTTGGATCTTGATCCAAAAACACGGATTGGATGTTGCTATTGTCAAAAACAGCCATATCAAAGAAAAATATTTTAAAACAGCTTTAAACAGCGAGAAGTTTAACAAAACTTTGAGCAGGGCTTATGTGGAAATTTTGCATTATTTTATGACAAAATCAAACACCAAAAATTTTGAGAAATTATTGCGTGAATTTCCACGATTAAAATTTGACTTTCAAAAATTGGTAAAAACGCATTACGGCTACAATATTTTAAAAGAGCACCGTCAAGAAGAGCCAAAAGATTTTAGGCCTATTATATTTTCATTTTAGGAAATCATTTCACTTTATTACCAATAGTCATCAATGCAAAATTCGGTATCTTTGAAAAAAGATTTTCCGCATGCTGTGCATTAATTACATTGTCAAATCATTTGTATTACTTTCATTTCTGACCATGATTTCTTGTGGTTCAAAAAATAAAATTTCTTCGGAAGCCCAATTATTGCGTATTCCTTATTTATCAACAGTTGACCAATCCGATCGTAATTATTTTGTGTTCCTTCCAAAAGGTTATGATCAAAAACAGGATAAAAAATGGCCTGTACTGGTGTTTTTACATGGAAATGGCGAACGCGGAAATGGACAGGATGAATTGGATTATGTGCTGATTCACGGTCCGCTTTACGAAGCATGGATTCAAAAACGGGATTTACCCTTTGTGATGGTTGTTCCGCAATTGCAAATGTTTGGGCGTGACACATTGGGATTGGGATATATCGACAATAGGGTTACGGACTGGATTCCGAAAAGACTGGAAAACGGTGTGCCGGAAAGGCCTAAAGATTATATTATTAAGGAAAAGATGCTAGGTGCCGCTTCAGATACAATTCCTTCCCAAACAAACTATTTTAACGGAGGCTGGAATGCGGTTGAAACTGATGTAATGGCTATGATAGACAAAACCTTGCAAGTTTACAACACCGATGAAAATCGCGTTTACCTCAGCGGAATCAGTTATGGCGGATTTGGAACCTGGTACATCGCGAGTAAAAATCCGAAACGATTTGCGGCCATCAATCCAATTGTTGCTTACGGGCATCCAGAGCTCATGGATTCTATCGCCAAATATAAAATTCCGGTATGGACATTTTCAGGCGGAAGGGATCAGGTGATTCCCTCAAAATATTTTTATGAAGGATTGAATAAATTGGAAGCGTTGGGCCATCACAATATCCGATACACCAATCATGAAGATATGGGACACGATGGTGCTTGGAGACGCATTTATGCCGGAGACGATATTTACAATTGGCTGTTGGAAAATCACAAATAAAAAATGCACCTCAAGAAGTGCATTTAATTCCAAAAAGTATTTTAAACTGTTGAATTTATTTAACGTTAATTTTAAAACTTTCAACGCCATTAATCGTTCCTGTCAATACATCATTTTCAGAGACTTTACCAACGCCTTCCGGAGTTCCCGTAAACAATACATCTCCTTTTTTCAGCGTAAAAAACTGGGAAACATAAGAAATTAGCTCGTCAATTTTCCAAAGCATGGCATTTGTATTTCCATCTTGGACAATCTTTTCGTTCAGTTGCAATTTGAAACTTAAATTGTTTAAATCCCCCAAACTTTCCTTCGAAAAAAATTCACCAATCACGGCACTTCCGTCGAAAGCTTTGGCTTTTTCCCAAGGCAATCCTTTTTCTTTGCATTCTTGTTGAATGTCGCGCGCCGTAAAGTCGATTCCCAAACCAATTTCATCATAATAGGTATGTGCAAATTTTTGGTTGATGTGTTTTCCCACTTTGTTAATTTTCACCAATATTTCCACTTCATAATGAATATCATTAGAAAAAGGCGGAATAAAAAAAGGTTGTTTTTTAGCCAATATCGCCGAATCAGGCTTTAAAAATATCACCGGATTTTTAGGTTTTTCATTTTGTAATTCCTCGATATGCTTTGCGTAATTGCGCCCAATGCAAATTATTTTCATCTGTTTAAATTTTATTTTTTAGCTGTAACAGCTGCAGTTCGCCATTAATCATTCCTTTGGGTATCAAAATTTGTGAGGCTCGTTTCATTTTAACTTCAATATTTTTTTAAAAAAACTTTTAACTTATAACCCAAAACTAATAACTTAATTAAGGTATCCACTTTTTCTCAAAATTGGGCTTTCGTTTTTCCAGAAAAGCGTTTCTGCCTTCTGTGGCTTCTTCTGTCATATATGCCAAACGCGTTGCTTCTCCGGCAAAAACCTGTTGTCCAACCATACCGTCATCAGTTAAATTCATGGCGAATTTCAACATTCTGATAGAGGTTGGCGATTTTGCCAATATTTCCTGTGCCCATTCATAGGCGGTTTCTTCCAATTTTTCATGAGGAATTACGGCATTCACCATACCCATTTCATAAGCTTCCTGCGCAGAATAACTTCTTCCAAGGAAAAATATTTCACGTGCTTTTTTTTGCCCGACCATTTTGGCCAAATAAGCTGACCCATAACCGCCGTCGAAACTGGTCACATCGGCATCGGTTTGTTTAAAAATAGCGTGTTCGGCACTTGCCAAAGTCAGGTCGCAAACCACGTGCAAACTATGTCCGCCCCCAACAGCCCAGCCCGGTACCACCGCAATCACCACTTTGGGCATAAAACGAATCAACCGTTGCACTTCCAATATATTCAATCGGTGGTAACCATCTTCACCCACGTAACCTTGATGTCCGCGTGCTTTTTGGTCGCCGCCGCTGCAAAATGAATAAACGCCGTCTTTGGATGATGGTCCTTCCGCAGAAAGCAAAACCACACCAATTGATGTATCTTCCTGGGCATCATAAAATGCCTCGTATAATTCCTTTGTGGTTTTAGGCCTGAACGCATTTCTTACATCGGGCCTGTTGAATGCAATTCGCGCAACGCCATTGCATTTTTTATAGGTAATGTCTTCAAAATCCCTGACCGTTTTCCAATTAATATTTTTCATTTTTGTTTCAATTTAGCACGTAAAAATAAATGTTTTAAACGATTTAAAAAATTATAAACCTAAAAATGGGTTTACTTATTTGCAACCCATATAATATGAGCTTAAATACAATGATTTGGCTAAGTTTTAATTACAAGCGAATTTGCGCATTCTATGATGGAAACCAAATAAAAACTCTAAAAAATCCAATTGAAATTTGCATTTAACCGCAAAGTGCCTTAAATTATTTTTCATTTTTTAGGTGATTTGCGTTAGGGATTGCAGTATAAATACTTTTTAGCGATTTTTCATCGCTGAAAAGATTGCAGCGAAAAGCCCGACCCGCCAGCTGGCGGGTAACGCCAAAATAGAAATTGCTGTATTGTTAAAACTAAACCAATGATTTTAATTTTATAACTGTTTATGGTCTTGGCTTTTAAAAAAATTATTTAACTTCAAAAAATTAAAACACTACTGATGAAAAAATTAGAACTTTTTGTAATTGTCCTGCTCATTACAAGTGCACTCTATTCCCAAAACACCCAAGTAAAAAAATTCAGCTCAAGAGAATTGAATGACGATCGATTTCTTAAAATTTATGTTCCGCCGGGATATGCAGACGATAAAACAAAATTGTATCCGCTAACCATTGTGCTGGATGCCGAATATTTATTTGATGTTTATGTGGGAAATTCCATCCTTTTTTCATCAAAGGAAAAAGCGCCGGAACAAATTATTGTCGGCATCAACCAAAATCAATATAACGAGCGTATAAAAGATTGTACTTATTCAAAAGAAAATAGTTTGCCCACGAAAGACAGCGAGGCATTTTACCGATTTATAAGAAGTGAATTGATGGATTATTTAGAGGAAACTTACAGGCTGTCGCCTTTTAAAACCATCGTTGGCAACACATTGACAGCCAATTTTATCAATTATTTTTTGATAGAAGACAATCCTGGGTTTAATGCATTTGTGGCCATTAATCCGTATTATGCGCCAGATATGCCGGCGCTGATGCATCAAAAAATACCGACTTTAAAAAATGAAAACCGATTTTATTATTTGTCCGGCGGAAACTACCTTTCTGAGAACTGGAAAACGGCAATTAACGGAACCAATGAACTTTTAAAAACAGCTAACAATCCAAAATTTAAATATCAATATGAATTCTTCGAAAAAAGCAATGCCGTGGCGTCCATCGGACAAAGCATTCCGAGTGCTTTTGCCTTTATTTTTGATTTGTATTCGGCTATTTCAAAAGAAGAGTTTGATAAAAATATCAAAGATCTTTCGCCTGCGGATGCCATTGCGTACCTGGAAAATAAGTATGTTGAAATTGACTATTTATTCGGAAGCAATCTAAAAATAAGGGAAAGCGATATTTTCGCCATAGAATCCATTATTCTGGATAAAGAAAACGGGGATTATTTAAAGAATTTTGGCGAAATGATCAACAGACTTTATAAGCAATCACCGATTGGCGATTATTATATAGGACGCTATTATGAAACCGGAGGCAAATTTAAACAAGCCTTGGAGTATTACAAAAGCGGTTATATGAAATTACCCGAAGGCGACCCCAATGCCGATGGTTATTATGAAAATATTGAAAGGGTTCTTAAAAAACGCGATGGTACGTATAAGGAATAATCTTATATGTTATATGTTATATGTTATATGTTAAAAGTTTAAAGCCAAGCTAGATAATTATGGTTCCTAACCAATAACGAATAACTTATAACATATAACTATTCCAAAAACATTTAACTATTCCAATAAACTGTCTTTTTGGCCAATTGACCAATCAGCTAATTTGATTCCTTCATCGGAAATGGTGATTAATTTTTGTCGGAACAATCCGCCAACGGCATTTTTAAAGGCTTTTTTACTCATACCCAACTGGTATTTTATTTCTTCCGGAGCCGTTTTATCGTTCAAAGGCAAAAAACCTTTGTTTTCTTTAAGTGCTTTCAGCAGTGTAATTTCATAGCTTACAATGGTTTGTTTAAAACCTATGGGCTGCAAACTAATGTCGAGCTTTTCATCTTCCCTAATTTTTTTAATGTAGCCGGTTAATTGCTGTCCTTCATGGATTTTTTGAAAAAGCTCACTTTTGTAAAGCAATCCTTCAAATTCGTGATTTACCATCACCGTAAAACCCAATGTTGTGGACTTCACAACCAACAAATCTACCTTATCCCCTATCTTTAATTCTTCCATGATTTACGCTTTTAAATTGTTGAAATATGCTTTTAATATCTGGTCATTTTCTAACCTTGGTGTGAAGATTTCCAACACCTTAGGAAGACTTGAATCTTCATAAAAATTAGAAAGCTGTAATTGTAATTCCGTTTCATCTTTTGCGGTACTGTATTCAAAATGATACATTTTACACAAATGTTCGGCAGTTAAGCTGTGTGGCGTTTCAAAATAATCCAATGATCCTGATTGTTTCGGCCCCGGAATAAATCGGAAAATACCGCCTCCGCCATTGTTGATCACGATAATTCTGAAATTGTTTGGTATGTAATTGTTCCACAACGCATTGCTGTCGTACACAAAACTGATATCGCCCGAAATAAACAAGGTATTTTCTTTAACGGCATACGCCGCACCAATGGCAGTACTTGTGCTGCCGTCAATGCCGCTTGTGCCGCGATTGCAAAAAATTCGCCAGGTTTTGTTGCTGTCGAAAAGTTGTGCATAGCGTATCACGGAACTGTTGCCCAACTGCAATTGTGTGTTGTTTGGAACGGTTGCCAAAATAGTGTCAAACACCTTTAAATCGGAAAAGGCGCAAGTTTCCATAAATTCCTGGTGTTTTTGTAACCTGAATTCTTTTTTATGCAGCCAAAAATGCTGATAATTGCTCTCTTTTGATTTGGTCAAAAAGAAAAACTGGCTGAAAAACAATTGCGGAGAAACCTTAAAATGATGTTCCAAACAATGAAAAGTATCATACGCCCTTAAAGCATCTGCGTGCCAATGGTGTTTTGGTTTGTAGTTGCGCAGCTGTTCCTTAATTTTTTTAGAAACAATCATGCCGCCAATAGTCAGCAGAATGTCGGGTTTAAATTCCTCCAACTCATCTTCCTCAAAGGGAAAAATTAATTTATCGATACTGTTGACGAATTTCGGATGGAAAACATTGGCGGTATTTTCGATTAACACCAATACTGAGGGATCTTTTGCCAAATGTTCCAACTGGATTTGAAGCAATTCATCGGGAAATTGTTCGCCCACCAACACCATTTTTTTTGTGGAAGCATTCCAAATATCAGCGAATTTTTGAAGTTGATCCACCTCAAGCGGAATTTCCTTCAGCAAAGATTTTTCTTCAACTATGACATTTTCAACGGCATCTTCAACAATATTTTCATTTTCCGATGTCATTTCATACAAAGGATCCTCAAAAGGTACGTTGATATGTACCGGACCTTTTTTATGGATTGCTGTATGCATTGCATTTTCAATCAATTCCCTGTCATTTCCGTACCCTAAATTTGCGCTGAATAAAATATGATTTTCAAATACATTTTCCTGACGGATCGTTTGTCCGTCACCAACATCAATCAAATGCGCCGGTCTGTCAGCCGAAATGATCACCAAAGGAATATTGCTGTAAAAAGCTTCGGCAATCGCCGGATAATAATTTAGCAAGGCCGAGCCGGATGTGCATACCAAAGCCACAGGTTTTCTGGTTTGCTGTGCAATTCCCAAAGCAAAAAAAGCAGCACTGCGCTCATCGACCACAGACAATATTTTGCTGTTTTTTGATCCGTTAAAACCAATAATCAGCGGTGCATTTCTTGAACCTGGTGATAATACTATAGTATTTATGGAATAATTTTCACAACTTTTTACAACCAGTTGCGCCAATTTATTTTTAGGAAATTCCTGCATGTACTCTTTACATTAATTTGCAAAGTTAAGCAAAGTTAGTTTCATATTTTAGTGAATTTACCCTACTTTTTTGGGAAGCATCAGTGTTCAACTGCAGATTAAAAAACGTATTTATTTTAAGACTTCTAATTTATTCAATTCTTTTGCCCTGGGTTGTAAACGACAAACCCTGCTGACCTGAAGTTGAAATCATTACCGCTTCAAAAAATGGTTCGTTGGCGTTTTTATTAACCTTCCAGTCAAACAAGAAATTGGCGCCTGTGCCGCCTTCTTTGTCAATTTCATCAATGACAATTTCTGCAGTTTCCATCGGTGCCAGGTAAATGGGTTTTTTAAGGTAAGACCTTATTTCTTTGCCATGCGTATCGAAATACGTTGCTTTAAAAACATAAACAGTATCCGTTAAGTTGATGTTCCGCATACTTACTGTCACTGTCAAGTCCTGAGTTCTGTGCTCTGATTGGCTATAGATTTGAGAATAAACGGACAAATAGGTGTTTCCCGAAGTCAGTGAATCTTTTAGCGCAAAGTCAATGCTCCTGTTTTCCCAATTTTCCTGCTGTATGGAGCTAATGCCTTTCTTTTGGTCACAGGAGTTTATTGTGAGCGCTAAAAATAATAGTAGAATAATTCGTGCCATATTCTTTGTAATTTCCTCCGATTGAATTTAACAAATATACGTTTTTATCGCCTAAATTGCCAGCATAAAACCTATTTACAGACCATTTTACGAACATTTTGAATAAAACGATATTGTTGCTACATATGAACCAGCACTTTTTTCATCACCTCCGACTTAGACACCGTTTCCTCCCACTCATTTTCGGGAATGCTTTCTGCTGTAATTCCGCCGCCAACATAAATAGACACCAAGTTATTTTCCAGTTGCATACAGCGCAAATTCACAAATAAATTGGTGCTTTCATTGTTGTTTAACGCTCCCAAAAATCCTGAATAATACGCCCTGTGATAGCCTTCGTTTTCCATAATAAAAGCAGCGGCGACGTCTTTTGGCAATCCGCAAACTGCGGGAGTCGGATGCAGGATTTTTATGAGATTTTCGATTGAATCGGCAGACTTCAATTTGCCTGAAATATCGGTTCTTATATGCACCAAATTTCCAGCCTGTACCGTAAATGGTGCGGTAATATTCAATGATTCAACAGATTCTTTTAAGTTTTCCGCCATAAAATCCGTAACATATTGCTGTTCCTGTTTTTCTTTATTTTGCCAAATAACATCAACGGTTCCGTTATATTTTTGGGTTCCGGCCAAGGCCATGGTTTTAAATTTTCCATTTTCAACAGTGAGCAATCTTTCGGGTGTTGCGCCCATCCACAAACCAATTTCCGGGTGATACCACAAATACACAAAAGCATTTTTGTAGGCTTTCAGCATTTTTCTAAAGGTATTCACAACTTTTAATTGATCAATTGTAAGTGTTTCTTTTCGCGACAGAACAATTTTTTTAGCCTTGTTATTTTTGATGAAATCGATGGCTTTTTGAACCAATGCGATATGATTTTCTTTTAAAGTATTCGGCGCTTCAACAGTCTCAAATTTTGGTTTTTCCGCTTGAATTTCATCGTTATCGAGCAGATCAATGTCAGGAATTTTTATACTGAAGGAATCGCATGCATCAAAAGGAAAAAATATTTTTTTCTTTGTTGCATTAAATGGCGCAAATACGAAACCCGCTTCCTTATAATATTTTAACTCAAACAATTCCTGTGTTCGCTGCACAAATACCGTCACCAAATCTTCATCAGGTTTTCTAAACGCCACAAACGGCAATTTTGACTGATAAACACGTTCCAACTCATTAAAAAAATTCGCTATTTCTTCAGACAATTGTTCTAAATTAAATGGTTATAAATGAAGTTATTTCGGCAAAATAATATTGGTGAGTCTGCAGGTTGAAATTAATTTTCCAAAATCATCTTCTATCCTAATATCAATTAAATGTGTGGTTCGTCCTTTGTGAATAAATTTTGCCGTTGCGATGACATTTCCGCTTTTGGCGCTTCCCAAATGATTTGCTGAAAAAGAGATGCCCCGTACCATAAATTTATCGTTGTCGATGACAAGCATGGAAGCCGGACTTCCGACACTTTCAGCCAAAGCCATCGTGGCGCCACCGTTTAAAACACCGTCGGGCTGAAAAACACTTGAGTTTACGGGCATTTTAGCCACCAAATAATCATCGCCAACATCAGTGTATGTGATGTGTAACGTTTCCATCAAGGTGTTTTTACACAAAGAATTCAATGTCTGCAATGTTTTTTCTTTCTGGTTCATTTGTTGGTTATTTGTTAAAATTATTGGCCCAAATTTTATGGGGTCAGCGGTAAAAAAATTTGTTTTTGGCTATTTTATTATAAAATGTCAGACTGTAAAAATAAGAATTAAAACTTTAAATAGTACATTTGTATTTTAAAATCAGTTGAGAAAATGGCTTATAAAATTAGGGTAGTATTAGATGTTGAAAAAGACGTAATTAGGGATATTCTTATTAAAGAGTCCATTAACTTAGAAGATTTACATTTTATTATTGCAAAATCATTTGGATTTCAGGGAATTGAAATGGCTTCATTTTACCGCACCAATGAAGATTGGGAACAAGGGGAAGAAATTCCGCTTGTCGATATGTCGGAAGATGATACAGCACTTTGTATGCGCAACAGCCTATTGAAGGATGTTTTGGTGAAAGAAGGCGATAACCTGATTTATGTGTATGATTTTCTTTCTATGTGGACGTTTTTTGTTGAATTGTCCAAAATAGTTCCTTCTGATGAAAAAGACTTGCCAAAAGTAATGATGTCAATTGGTGAAAAACCCGATAAAGCGCCCGAAAAAGAATTTACCGCTCAAGAAGATTTTGACGAATTGGATGAATTAGACGATGATGATTTTGAAAATCTGGATGAATTTGATTATGATAATTATTAACGAATAATATAGGTGTTCACGTTTTCGTAATTTCTGACCACAAAATCGAATCCAACTTTTAAAATATCACCCATCGATTTACATTTCTTGAAATTTTTATCGTTGGTATATTTTACCAAATCCATTTTTAACTGCTGAATTTTCTCTGGCGTTGAAATGGTGTCATTTGCCATGCACTCCATTAAACTGTTTATCCGCGTATGGGATCCACGTATTCTTCTGGCAATCGCAGAACGTTCCTCTTTTTTATATTGTTCGATAGATTCTTTCTGCAGATTGTCGGAGACCATTTTAACAAACGGATAATTCTCTTTGAAATATTGCGGAAAATAAACTTTTAAATTTCCCTCGTAACATTGCTGGTCAAAATCCATCGCACGAATGCGGTATTCCACCTGGTCAAAATCATAGGAAGCCACAATCACGTAATTATAGGCACGCATATCACCCAACAAACGAATAACACAGCGTTCATTGAATTTCACAAACTCTTTCGACAATCTTTTTTTCCCGCTGGGCGAAACATTTTTAAGATTCTCTTCAATAAAATTATCGCCGGGAACGCCTAAAACGTGCTCTTCAATCAGCGTGTCTTTGTAAACCAAGAAATTGATGTTGTTGGGCGACAGAATATGCTCTAATTCTAATCCGTAAACCCTTGAAGCATCTGCTTTTTTAATATAGATGTAGGTATGGTTGTCATTTAAAATATTCCTGATTTTTACCCTGAAAGGTTTTGAATTTCCAAAAGTGCAATAATCAATGGCATCAACATTCAAAAAAGAAATGGATTCTTCGCTTCCGTCGCCATGCAAAATAATGTACATCCGTTTTAGGCTTAAATCAATTTCATCGCGCTCGTGGTCGGAATAATACACACGAATCCACAATGAGTCTTCTCCATTTTTATCATAAACCGCTATGCCGCCGGCAAAGCGCAGCAAATCGTCATAAAAAATCGGAATTTTAATATTTCGATTGTATTCTGTTAAATACTTATACAACTGATCGTTAATAGGATAACTCGGTTTTTTTCGCGACATTAATTTTTCTTCCTCCATAAAAATATTTGGTAAAGTCCAAATTTAGTATATTGCCGTAACAATTATTGTTAATAAACGTCTAAATTTAATACTAAACAACAAAAATTTGGAAACCATTCTCTCCTTAAAAAACCTTCATAAAAAATTTGGCGGCATTCACGCGGTAAACGATTTGTCTTTTGATATTCAAAAAGGCAATGTTTATGGCATTCTAGGACCAAACGGCAGCGGAAAATCGACCACGCTGGGCATTATTTTAAATGTGGTGAATAAAACTTCGGGAAGTTTTAGCTGGTACGACGGCAATTTAACAACGCATCAAGCACTAAAAAAAGTGGGCGCCATTATTGAGCGGCCAAATTTTTATCCGTATATGACCGCGATTCAAAATTTAGAATTGGTGTGTAAAATCAAAGGAGTATCATTCACCAAAATTGAAGATAAGCTAAAGATTGTCAATTTATATGAACGAAGAAAAAGTAAATTTTCGACTTTTTCCTTAGGAATGAAGCAGCGTTTGGCCATTGCTTCCGCCTTATTGAACGACCCGGAAATATTGATTTTAGATGAACCCACCAACGGATTGGATCCGCAGGGAATTCACGAAATCAGGGTGCTTATTAAAGAAATTGCCCAAACCGGCACCACTATTTTATTAGCGTCGCATTTATTGGATGAAGTTGAAAAAGTGTGTTCGCATGTGGTGGTTATTCGCGAAGGCATTAAATTATATTCCGGAACTGTTGATGAAATGGTGGCTTCACACGGACTTTTTGAACTTAAAGTCGATGCTGAAAGTGAGAAATTAATCGAATTGCTTACCAAATTTGAAGGAATTGCCTCCATCAAAACAGAAGATGATAAAATAATCGCCACGTTGAATAAACCTGTATCAGCATCAGAAATAAACAGTTACCTATTCCAAAATGACATTGTTTTGACGCATTTGGTGAAACGAAAACCAAGCTTAGAACAACAATTTTTAACGTTAACCAACAAAAATTAAGCTATGCTACGATTGTTAAACATAGAAATCCATAAGTTAAAACACAACAGAGCCAGCAGGGTTTTGGTTTTCATTTATTTTGTATTGCTTACTTCCATCGCTTTAATTGCAGCCATAAAATTTGATATCGGTCCGGTGAAATTTCATTTGGCGGATCAGGGAATTTTTAATTTCCCGTATATCTGGCATTTCAACACTTATATTGCGGCCATTTTAAAATTTTTCCTTTTGCTGGTCATTGTTTCTATGATGGCGAATGAATACAGCAACAAAACCTTAAAGCAAAATTTAATTGACGGATTAAGCAAAAAAGAGTTTGTGCTTTCCAAATTTTATACGGTTATTTTACTTGCTTTAATTTCAACCATATTTGTGT
This sequence comes from Lutibacter sp., assembly GCA_030656195.1. GTDB lineage: Bacteria > Bacteroidota > Bacteroidia > Flavobacteriales > Flavobacteriaceae > Lutibacter. The sequence continues at coordinate 987 of JAUSOJ010000189.1, read as the reverse complement.
TTTTTGTTTCGTTAATTCTTGGTTACAGCTATTCCGATTTTAATGAATTATCCATCGTTACCACTGATTTGGAATATTTGATTGCCTTTTTCGTGAAATTGGTTGCTTTTTTCTCCTTCGGATTGTTCTTGGGAATTTTGGTAAAAAGATCTGCTTTCGCAGTAGGCGCGATGTTGGTTTGGTTTTGGATAGAAAGTTTTACCAAAGGAATGCTTTACTGGAAATTTGAAACGATGGTTGCCAATGTGATGCAATTTTTTCCTTTGGAAGCGATGAGCAATTTGATCAAAGAACCTTTTACCCGTTTAGGCGCCGTTAAAACAGTAGCGAAACAAGTGGGTGAAGATTTATCTAAGGATTTTTCGGTACAGCCAAAAGACATTGTAATTGTGTTGGTTTGGACGGCCATATTTATTTATGCTTCTTATGTGTTGCTTAAAAAGCGAGATTTGTAAGCAGAAACGCGTTTTAGTTGTTTGTACTTAGTCGCGCAAATAACGTCTAATATTTAACGTCTAATATCTAATGTTTTTAACTTTTAATATTTAACTTTTAATATTTAATATTTAACTTCTCATCCTATCCCTTAACCTCACTTACTAAAATCGGGAGAAAGGCGGTTTTATTTGATGCTAGAAATGAACTTTTAACTTGATGAACTTCCGTCTTCGGACTTCGGACTTCCGTCCCGATAGCTATCGGGATTCAGCTTTTAACTTTTAACTTCTAATATTTAATATCTAATATTTTGAACACTAACTTATAACTTTCATATATTTGGAGATTAAACAAAATTCTTCAAATGAAAAATTTAACAGCCATACTTTTGCTTTTTTGCACTTTAACTATTTTTGCGCAAGGCGAAGCAAATTTTTGGTTTTTTGGACAAAATGCAGGAATCAACTTTAATTCAGGGAATCCAGTTTCAATTTCTGGAAGTTTAAACACTTATGAAGGCTGCGCTTCGTTTTCTGATGCAGTTGGCAA
>JAUSOJ010000289.1 GCA_030656195.1 Lutibacter sp. | reverse complement strand
CGCAAGGAGCCACAGGTTCTTTAAGAATTTGGGATGAAGAACTTGCCGAAATGGCCAGCTTCAATATTTTTTTATGAGGAAAATCGGAAGACACTTTCCAGATTGCAACGCGCTCAGCACACATTCCAGATGGATATGCGGCATTTTCCTGATTGTTTCCAGTGATAATGGTTCCGTCCTCCAAAAGAAAGGCAGCACCAACTTTAAACTTAGAATAAGGTGCGTAGGCATTTTGTTTGGCTTCAATGGCTTTATTCATCAAACCATTTACGATGGTTGGCAATTCTTCAATGGAATCAAAAATAGTTATCTGGGTTTTTAGTTCAATTTTCTTCATCAAAAATTTTAATTCAGGCTTTTAGTTAGTTGTTTAATAGGAATTTCCAAAATCAAAAGACAAGGAGAATCGAAGCGTATTTTCAAGTGGGTTTTTAATTTCCGAAGCATTGAATAAATAGGAAATATCAAGTTTAGAACTTTTAAATTTAAATCCGGTACCAACCGTAAAATATTTACGTGATCCTTTTAAATCACTTTCATTAAAATATCCAGCTCTCAATGCAAACGCATCTTCATACATATATTCTGCTCCCAAGCCCCAAGTAACCTCTTTAAGTTCTTCGCTAAATCCGCCTGGTGCATCATTAAATGATTTGAAAATACCGTTAAAGAAATTCACATTTTCTTGCATATAAGGAGGTCCGCCATTTTCAGACTGAGAAACACTTGGCGTTGGAACCAGTAATTTATTAAATTCCAAATTGATGCTTACATTGTTGCTTCTGTCTAAAATAAAATCAAATCCGCCCCCAAGTTTTAAATTTGTTGGAATATAGTTTTCTTGTCCGTCGTTTGAGTAAGAAACTTTTGGACCAATGTTAGAAACATTGTAGCCACCTCTCCAAATACCGTTAATGTTGCCATAACGCTGTTCTCTGGATTCATAATACCCAGAAACATCAACGGCAAAAGTATTTACCGGAGTTAATGGAGAATCTCCAGATTTAATACCTAAATCTGAACGAATATAGCGCAAAGTTACGCCCATCGAATAGGTTTCGCTCAGTTTTAAAGCATAGGAACCATCCAGTGAAAATTCGTTTAAATTTTCAGTTCCTAACCCAAGCCCATTTATATCAGTCAATTCAATTTTACCAAGACTAAAATATTTTAAACTTGCTGCCCAAGCGCTTCTGTCATCAATTTTGTTCGCAAATGAAAAACCGCCTAAAAAAACATCATTTGTAAGCTCCCGCAACCAAGGCGTATATACAATGCCCACCATAAATTGTGAGTCCATAAATGCAAATTTTGAAGCATTCCAGTGTTGTGAATAAGCATCAGGTGAAGTGGCAACGCCAACATCGCCCATTCCGCCTGCACGAGCATCAGGCGCAATCAATAAAAATGGCGCGGCAGTTGTGATTGGATTTGGATTTTCCTGTGCATCAATTTTTACGACTATCATAAAAACCATTAATATAAATCCTATGATCTTTTTCATTAATTTTATATTTTAAAGGAACAAATATCTTACTTTTTATTGAAGTATCCTGATTTTTCAATCTTTTATAAAAAATTGCTTAAATTATATTATTTAATATTTAAAAATACTTTTTTGCTTTATCTCAAAATATTTAAATTTCTATACCATTAACTTCACAGAAAAAACGTTTGTTTTATCATATTATTGTGGGCTTCACCTAATTTAAAACAGCACAATTTGCGATCATATTTCATTAAATAACCCTGCTAACCTTAAACTTGGTTTTTTTTAATGTATTTAAAATTTTATGTTATTGATTTTTAATTGTTTATCACATTAAAACAGGTGCGTTTTTCTTGTAAAACAAGTTTTAATTGATTTTAACAATTGGCATTTATTGCCGTTAAATTATAATGATTGTCGAAAAAATGATAAATTTCTGTAAATTATAGTAATTTTGCCGTTAAGAATATTAAAAAAATTACGCTGGATAAGGTACTTCATTAAAAAAATAGCTGTATCATTGAAATATATTATAACATTTAGCATACTAAAGATTGAAAACTGTCGTTAGTAAAAGCGTAGCAAATAATTATTAAAATTATTTCTTGCAAAAAAATTAATTTAATGTAAATTGCGGGAAAATATAACCCTAACTAATTTGAAATGAACTTGAAAAATCTAAATAACATTTCTAAGTTAATCTTGTTAACTATTACTGTTGTTTTCTTTGTGAGTTGCCATAATAGAAATCCAAGAAATAACGTATCACTTACCGGTTGGAGTTCAAAAGACAAAAAAGCTGGTGGTTTTGCGGGAGACACAAAATATAAAGGACAGCAAGCGCCTCCTGGAATGGTTTTAATTGAAGGCGGTTCTTTTACGATGGGACACGTGCAGGATGATGTGCTTTTCGACTGGAATACAACACCTGTTCAGCAGCAGGTTCGTTCATTTTATATGGATGAAACCGAAGTAACCAATTCTGAATATATCTTTTATTTAGATTGGATGGAAAGGGTTTTTCCTCCAAGCGATCCAAACTACGAACATATTTACGCATCTGCCGTTCCCGACACTTTGGTTTGGCGCGATGTTTTGGGATTCAATGAACAATTGACTGAAAACTATTTAAGACATCCTGGTTATGCCGATTATCCGGTAATTGGTGTCAGCTGGATTCAGGCAACGCAATATTGCAAATGGAGAACCGACAGGGTGAATGAAAAAATATTAATGGATAAGGGTATTTTAAAACCCCTTTTTCGATTGGATTCATTAGAGGTTAGGGGACAAAACAATTTTAATACAGATACCTATTTAAACAATCCATACACACTTTTTGGCGGAGATTCTTCCATCTATAAAAAAGGATTGCCAGCCAACAAGCAACTTAAAAAAGGAGAAGCAAAACCATCAAGAGGTTCTTTTACGGGCAGACAGGTAAAAGTTTCTGACGGAATATTAAGTTCAAAATTTAGACTCCCAACAGAAGTTGAATGGGAATATGCCGCAAAAGCTGTTGTTGAAGACCGTGAATACAACAATACACGCGGAAGAAAAAAATACGCCTGGAAAGGAAAATATACGCGTAACAAATCGAAAAAATATAAAGGAGACCAATTGGCCAACTTTAAACAAGGAAAAGGTGATTACAGCGGTGTTCCGGGGTGGAGCAATGATGGCGCAGATATTACCATACAAGTTAAATCTTATGACCCTAACGCTTTTGGTTTGTACGATATGTCT
>JAUSOJ010000287.1 GCA_030656195.1 Lutibacter sp. | reverse complement strand
TTATATTTTTTTATAAAAATTTAATGCAATCTATTTGAGTACAATCCCATATCCCAATAATAATACCCACATAAACAGCAAAAAACAGTATAAAAAACTTTATCAAATTTATATAGCGAATTTAATCTCTTCTAACATTTTCATAGGGCATTTTTATAATTAACTACACAAAACTTCAAAGAACTGAAAAAATTGAAAACGGAATAATTTAAAAAAGGAACCGTTTTCACTTTTTGATTCTTACACTTTAGGTGTTTCAAAATTTTCTGCAAACACCTTAAAATCAGTACTTCACCCCAAATAAAATAACGCTTTTTTAAAATGTGTTTTCATAAATTAATAACGCTTCACAATATTTAATTGTCACGTCCACAACGTATTACAAAGTGATTTGTTTTTAATTCAGTGTGAAAAATTTCAAAGAACCAAAAGTTGAAAACGGTTTATTAAGCATTTAAACAGTTGCTGCCTTATTTTGAAAGCAATTTTTTTTCTTTTTCGTTTCTCATAATTAACAACACCAGTTCAAATACCTGTTCTTTAATATATTTAAAATTTTCAATATAATTTTTAATTTCCACTTTTAGCAGCTTGTGGTTGTCTCTATATTTAGATTCCTTTTTTAATTGAATGTTTTCCAGCAGCAAGGCCAAATTAATTTTATGTTCTTTAATAGATTCTATTAATTTATTGCCCAATTTAGCTTCATGTTCTATACCATTCAATAACAATTTAGCTTTGTCATAATTATGGGTTTCACATAACCCCATAATATGTTCAGTAAGCAATTCCTTTAAAAAATTTTGTTCAATTTTAATAAACTCAATTTCTGAAATCCATTGTTGGGCTTTGGAATGCAATCGCTCAATACTAATTTCAAAATTTGCTGTTTTTTCATTTTGAGTTAATTGATTTTTGTCCATTTTAATATAATTTAAGTTAAAATATTAGGGAAGCATTTACCTCCCTAATTTAATAAATAAAATTAACTTATTTCAATCATTTTTTTCTTTTCAATACTTTTTGCTGCTTCCATTTTTTCCAAATGAATGGACAAAATTCCATTATCGTATTTGGCTTTAATGTTCTTTTTAAGATCTATACTTTTTGGTAAAGTAAAAGTTCTTGTAAATGAATTGTGGAAAAACTCCCTTCGAGAATAGTTTTCCTCTTTTTCTTCTTTTTCTTGTTTACTTTCAGCAGAAATTGTTAAAACATCATCAGAAATGGAAACTTCAAAATCTTTTTTTGTAAATCCAGGAGCAGCGACTTCTATTTGAAAATCATTTTTGTGCTCTTTTACATTGATTGAAGGCATCCAATTTTCTCTGTTTAATAAATCTTCAGTCATCATGTTTTCGGTGATGTCTGAAAATTCAGGAAACATTCTTTCCAATATAGGAAGACGGCGGTTAAATTGTACTAATGGCATAATCAAAAATTTTATTGGTTTATAATGGACTAATTTATATTGAAGGTATTGTTCATACAATGATGATTATCAAGGGAAATAATGATAGTTATCATTTTTTTATAAAATTTTCTATGCTAAAACCAAGGTAGTAATTTAGGGAAAGTTGCTAGGAATCAATATAGACTGCTAACACAATGCAAATTTATCCTTTAAATTTAGAGGATGTATAAAAATCCGTAAAACAAGGAATTAATCAGTATTTACAATATGACGAAAATCAGATTTGGTTTTATAGAATCAGTAATTTATCAATGCAACAATGCTGTCGTACAATCGATTTTTTGGCAAAAACATCTCTTCCAAGTTTTTGGCAAATGGAATTGGCGATTCTATACTTCCCACACGTTTAACGGGAGCGTCTAGATAATTAAAACAATTTTCGGTAATTAATGCCGATAAATCTGAGGCTATTCCTCCAAACAAAGTATCTTCCTGTAAAATTAAAGCCTTGCCGGTTTTTTTAACCGATTTGTATATGGCTTCCGTATCTAAGGGTTGAAGCGTTCTTAAATCGATAACATCCGCTGAAATGTTGTGCAATTTAACTTCATTTAATGCCCAGTGAACGCCTGCGCCATAAG
>JAUSOJ010000284.1 GCA_030656195.1 Lutibacter sp. | reverse complement strand
TAAAAAAGCCTTTCTGAAATTTCAGAAAGGCTTTTTTATGGTCGACTTGCTATTTATCAAACATAGAATTTAATCAGGAACAGAATTGCGATGATGTACATAATCGGTTTTATTTCTTTATACCTGCCGGTTAGCAGTTTTAAAATCACAAAAGAAAGCATTCCAAACACAATTCCTTCGGCAATGCTGTAGGTTAACGGCATCATAATGATGGTGAAAAAAGCCGGAATGGCTTCCGTAAAATCGTCCAAATCAATTTTCATAATAGGCGAGATCATAAACAATCCTACGATAATTAATGCCGGAGCGGTTGCTGCCGCAGGAATGATCATAAATATGGGCGCAAAAAACAAGGCCAAGGCGAACATTCCCGCAACCGTTAATGCGGTCATTCCTGTTTTTCCGCCTTCAGCCACACCTGCTGCACTTTCCACATATGTGGTTACGGTTGAAGTTCCCAGCATCGCGCCAACGGTTGTTCCGATAGCATCTGCAAACAACGCTTGTTTTGCCCTTGGAACGTTTCCGTCTTTATCGAGCATATCCGCTTTTGAAGATACGCCAACCAATGTTCCCACGGTATCAAACATATCCACAAACAAAAAGGTGAATAAAACAATTAACATATCTAAAGTAAACACTTGAGAAAAATCGAACTTAAAAAAAATCGGTTCGATGGAAGGCGGCAAACTTACCAAACTGAAGTTTTCAGGAATTATGGTAATGCCTACAAATATTCCGATAATGGTGGACGCTAATACCCCAATTAAAATGGCGCCTTTTACTTTTTTTGCGAATAAAACACCAATGATGATTACACCCGCCAATCCAACCAAAACGGCAGGATTTCTCATATCTCCCAAACCAACCAAGGTTGCCGGATGGTCAACAATTAACCCCGTTCCTTTTAATCCGATAAAAGCGATAAACAAACCAATACCCACAGAAACTGCGTGTTTCAGGTTTATCGGAATAGAATTTACAATGAGTTCCCTGATGTTAAATGCCGTTAAAATGATAAAAATGATTCCTTCCAAAAAAACAGCGGTTAACGCAAATTCCCAGGAATAACCCATTCCCAAAACCACCGTAAAAGCAAAAAAAGCATTTAAGCCCATTCCTGGTGCCAATGCAAACGGCAATTTGGCCACCAACGCCATCACCAAAGTTGCAATGATGGCCGATAAAGCCGTTGCGGTAAATACGGCGTCCTTATCCATTCCTGTGGCGCTTAATATGCTCGGATTTACGGCTAAAATGTAAACCATCGTCATAAAAGTGGTAATTCCCGCAATAATCTCCGTTTTTAACGTCGATTTATTTTCTGTTATTTTAAAAAACTTGTCTAACATAATTTGATGTTTATTTTCTATTAATAAGTTTGTAAAATTTGATTGACCCAATTTTTAAACTCAACTGAACTTTTAACCTTTAACTTCTAAATATTCCACTTTATTCCCAAGGTTGGCCTTACTTTGAATTCAAATTCATAGGCAAAATTGTTTGACAATTCAACCTCTCCTCCTACTGAAAAACTTTTATTTAAATGAAACCACAATTGCGGTTCGGATAAAAACACGGTTTTATCGGTCAATCCGTTTTCCGACCATAAATCGGCAAAACCAGTAAAAGTTAGTTTATTTTCAATCAGGTTTACATACCAGGTTCCTGTAATTTGGTAGTTTGCTTCACCTGCATTTTTTATTGCTTTATAGCCAGCATAGGTTGAAAATCCCATTTTCGCATTTCCTTTTGAGTAATTGGCACCAAAAATCCACGCATCATTGATGGTAAATCCGCCCAAACCATCAGCAGTTTTAAAAGTTCCCAATCCGCCATTGTATTCCACATGCAATCCGACCGGCATTTTTTCTGTCTTCAAAACACGTGCAATCTCGTAATAGCCTCCGCTTATACCAGAACTTGCGTTATAATCAAAATCGACGAACGTGAAGGTATTTCCGTATTTATCAGGCTTAAAAAGCTCAAAAGTTGTGGTAAAGTGGCCTCTTTCAAAATCTCTGTGCAACTGAAAGTTTTGCGCACTCGCTGTAACAGCAATAAAAAAGATGGCAATGGTGATGATTTTTTTCATGGTTTTAAAAATTCTAAAATTAATTTTAAAAATAATACAAATATGAGCGCACAGAAGTGTTCCTGAAATTCAATTGTTAACAGGTAATTAACTATTTATAATTGGTATAAATAAAGGCCGAAAGCCGATCCCGATAGCTATCGGGACAGAAGACAGAAGACAGAAGACCGGAGACCGGATATGGATGCGGATTGCTATTGGGACAGAAGACAGAAGACAGAAGACGGAAGACCAAAGACCGGAGATGGATGCGGATTGCTATCGGGACAGAAGACGGAAGACCGGAGACCGGAGACCGGAGATGGATGTACCTCCCTGATATAGGTTGACCATAAAAGTCAATTTATATGAAAACAAATTTAAAACAATTACTTAAACAACGGCGCTATTCAGAGGAATTTAAAAAAGAGATAGTGGC
>JAUSOJ010000272.1 GCA_030656195.1 Lutibacter sp. | reverse complement strand
CAATGGTGCAGGAAAAACTTCGTTAATCAGAATCATAAACCAAATTACTTTACCCGATAGCGGAACCGTTTATTTGGATGATGAGATTTTGCAACCGCATCATATTCAGCATATTGGATATTTGCCGGAAGAACGTGGTTTGTATAAAAGCATGAAGGTTGGCGAACAGGCTCTGTATTTGGCCCAGCTTAAAGGAATGTCTAAAGATGAAGCCAAAAAGAAACTGAAATATTGGTTTGAAAAATTTGAAATTACCGATTGGTGGAACAAAAAAATTCAGGAACTTTCAAAAGGAATGGCGCAAAAAGTGCAATTTATCGTTACGGTGATGCACAGCCCAAAATTGTTAATTTTTGATGAACCTTTCAGCGGTTTCGATCCCATTAATGCCAATTTAATTAAAGATGAAATTTTAAATTTGCGAAATGAAGGCGCAAGCATCATTTTTTCCACACACAGAATGGAGTCGGTGGAGGAAATGTGCGACTATATTGCTTTGATTAACAAATCGAATAAAATACTGGACGGAAAGTTAAAAGACATTAAGCAACAATTTAAAACCAACCAGTTTGAAGTTGGTTTGTTGTCCGCAAATAAAGAGATGCTGTTAAATCAAATTAACCAGCAATTCAGCGTTGAAAATTCAAAAACAACTTCATTTAACGATGATTTACGACTTTTATTCAGCTTAAAAAACGGGGAAACTTCAAAAGATTTGATTGAGTTTTTAAACAATAAAGCGCAGATAACCCATTTTACGGAGGTTATTCCAAGTGTTAATGATATATTTTTAAAATCGGTGGCTTCCAACAGTTAAAAAGCCCCCTAACCCCCGAAGGGGGAATAATAAATAAAAAAAAATAGTGAATAGAAATAAGGAAAATCTTTCAAACTTTAAATTTTCCAGCTTGCAATTTAAAAGAAAATGGACAAATTAAAATTAATCATAAAAAGAGAGTTTTTGGCCAAGGTCAAAAACAAATCATTTATTGTAATGACCGTGCTGAGTCCGCTGATGGTGGTCGCACTTTTTTCTTTGATCATTTTTTTAAATGAAAAAAATGCGGAAGAAATTCGTACCATCGCTTTTGTTGATGAATCTCAACAATTTGCCGATGCTTTTGAAGATTCAGATGGCGTTAAATACATAAATTTAACAAGTCTGGGAATTGTGGAAGCAAGAGAAAAAACCAAAGAATTTTATTACGGATTGCTGGTGATTCCCAAAACTGACAGTTTAAGCGAACTTTCAAACAACATCACTTTTTTTTCTAATGATACGCCAAGTTTAACGGTTTTAAGCAGTGTAGAAAGCAAACTGGAAAATAAAATTAGAAATTTAAAAATAGCACAGCTTCAAATTGATGTTGAAAAAATAAAGTCCATAGAAACAAAAGTGACCATTGACGCCGAAAATTTTTCGGGAGAGAAATCTTCTAAAATTGGCAGTATTTTGCGCATGTTTGCCGGTGGCGGTTTTGGCTATTTAATTTTTATGTTTATCATTATTTATGGAACTTCCGTTATGCGAAGCGTCATCGAAGAAAAAACCAGCCGAATTATAGAAGTGATCATTTCATCGGTAAAACCTTTTCAATTAATGATGGGAAAAATTATTGGAAATGCCATGGCAGGTATTTTACAATTTATTATTTGGATGGTGATTGGCGGAATTTTATTGTTTGCCATTACCTTATATTTTGGGGTTAATGATGTGAGTTCCAGTTCAGCTCAAATGGCTCCTGAAATGGTTCAGCAAATGCAAAATTCGGGCAAGAACGATTTGCAACTCATACTTCAGGAAATTAAGAATTTGCCCATTCTCACCATGTTTTTTTCATTTATTATTTATTTTTTGGGCGGTTATTTAATTTACAGTTCCATTTATGCCGCAATTGGCGCGGCGGTTGACAGCGAAACCGATACGCAACAATTTATGATGCCGGTTTTAATGCCTTTGGTGATTGCGATTTATGTCGGTTTTTCGGTGATTGAAAATCCGCACGGACCAATCGCTTTGGCTTTTTCATTGTTCCCGCTTACATCGCCAATTGTGATGCTGATGCGAATTCCTTTTGGCGTGCCGTGGTGGCAATTAATTACGTCAATATCGCTGTTAATTGTTACTTTTATTGGTATGGTATGGTTTGCAGCCAAAATTTACCGCGTGGGAATTTTAATGTATGGGAAAAAACCTAGCTATAAAGAAATATACAAATGGCTTAAATATTAGGCTTTGATTTACGTCCTAATAGCTATCGGGATTACGATTTTTGAATTATTAAAAAATAACTGATAAGAATAGAAAATAGATACATTTATCATTCATTTGTATTCTTTAAAACGACTAAAAAATGCCGAAAATATTAATTATTGAAGATGAAGCTTCCATCCGCAGGGTATTGAAGAAAATAATTTCTGAAGAAAATGAAACGTATCAGGTTGAAGAAGCTGAGGATGGTTTGATAGGGATTGATATGATTGTAAAATCGGATTTCGATTTGGTGTTGTGTGATATCAAAATGCCTAAAATGGATGGGGTGGAAGTGCTTGAAAAAGTTAAAAAACTAAAACCTGAAATACCGATTGTAATGATTTCCGGTCATGGCGATTTAGACACCGCGGTAAATACGATGCGTTTGGGTGCCTTCGATTACATCTCAAAACCACCCGATTTAAACCGATTGCTAAATACAGTTCGCAATGCATTGGACAAAAAAGAACTGGTTGTCCAAAATATTCTTTTAAAGAGTAAAGTGAGCAAAAAATATGAAATGATTGGCGCAAGCAAAGCCATCACCCATATTAAAACCATGATAGATAAAGTGGCACCAACCGATGCACGGGTATTAATTACCGGACCAAACGGAACGGGAAAAGAATTGGTGGCACATTGGCTGCACGAAAAAAGCGAACGTGCAAAAGCGCCAATGGTTGAGGTAAACTGTGCTGCAATTCCATCAGAATTGATAGAAAGTGAATTGTTTGGTCACGTAAAAGGTTCATTTACCGGTGCGGTTAAAGACAGGGCAGGTAAGTTTGAAACTGCCAACGGCGGAACCATTTTTTTAGATGAAATTGGCGATATGAGTCTTTCGGCCCAAGCAAAAGTATTACGTGTTTTGCAGGAAAATATTATTTCTCGCGTTGGAAGCGACAAAGACATTAAAGTTGATGTTCGGGTGATTGCCGCCACCAATAAGGATTTACAAAAAGAAATAAGTGAAGGCAAGTTCAGGGAGGATTTATACCACAGACTTGCGGTAATTTTAATCAATGTTCCTTCTTTAAACGACAGAAGAGAAGATATTCCGCTTTTAATCAAGTTTTTTTCCGAACAAATCGCGGAAGAACAAGGAACGGCCATTAAGAAATTTTCTGAAAAAGCCATAAAATTGTTGCAGGAATATGATTGGACCGGCAACATAAGAGAATTGAGAAATGTTGTTGAGCGCTTAATAATTTTAGGCGAAAAAGAAGTTTCGGAAAATGATGTGAAACTTTTTGCAAGTAAGTAATAAATTTATAACATAAAAAAATCCTCAAACTAAAACAATTTTAGTTTGAGGATTTTGGTTTTTATGGCTGTTATTATTTAATTTTTATTCCCATAAATTCTTCAAATAATTTGTAAAATTTTTCAGGTTCTTCCAAATAAGGATTGTGGCCGCTTTCTTCAAAAATCACAAATTTGGCTTGCGGCATAAATAGTTTGTATTGGATATTAAATTCAGGAGTTGAAACGCCATCATACCTTCCTGCAGTAATTAAGGTTGGCGCTTTTATGTTTTTTAAATCGCGCCTAAAATCGGTATCCATCATACTTCCGCTCACTTCAAAATCGCCATCGCGTCCAATAATTTGGGCATAAACATCATCATTCCAGTTTCTGAAATCGTATTTAGGAACATTTCCTTTGAGGCTGGTATTGTGATAATAAATATATTTTGTAGGGAAACTGCCGTAGACTTTCATAAACTCTTTATCGGAAGAAACATAGCCTAAATTTCTTAAGGAATCCACTTTTTTCCATAACTCCGGAAAATGCGTTTTTGCATAATGGTTGTAACTGTCGCAATTGGCTTGCCACATAAGTCCGCTGTGAAAACCGGCAATAATCACCATTTTGTTAGTTTGGTTTGGATACTTGATGGCATAATTTTGGGCAGGAACACTTCCGTAGGAATGTCC
>JAUSOJ010000271.1 GCA_030656195.1 Lutibacter sp. | reverse complement strand
ATTATTCCGCGGGGAAAATCTTTGGGTTCGGCGTGGTACCTGCCTGAAGAACATCAAATTGTGACCAAAGCCAAATTTATAGACCAGCTTTGCGCCACTTTGGGCGGACGGGCGGCAGAAGAAATTATGTTTAATGAAGTGTCATCCGGCGCTTTGGACGATTTGGAAAAAGTGACCAAACAAGCCTATACCATGGTTGCCTATTACGGATTAAACGATAAAATTGGCCCCATGAGTTTTTACGATTCCACAGGAGAAAATGAACGCTTTTTAGGAAAACCTTACAGCGAAAATATGGCGATGATTATAGATAAAGAAGTGCAGGCGCTAATAGTTTCCTCATACAACAGAACCATAGAATTGTTATTGAAGCACCAAAACAAATTGGAAAGTTTGGGACAATTGCTCTTGAAAAAAGAAGTGGTTTATTTGGAAGACCTTGAAAAAATATTGGGAAAACGAACCAAGGAAATTCCGGCCCATGTGAGGGATTAAGGCCCCCTAACCCCCCAAGGGGGAACAGAGCGTAAAGAAAACAGCCAGTGGCTGTTTTTAGCGATAGGGTCAGCTGGCGCGTTGGGCATTAAAAAGTTAAAAGTTAGAAGTTAAAAGTTAAAAGTTAAATGTTTCAAGTTAAAAAAGTTAAGAAATATTTTCCTCTGGTAACAAATTAAACTCCCTTTCTCCCGATAGATATCGGGACGGAAAGGGTTTGGGATAGGAGTGAAGATATAAAGCATTCAAATAAAATACATTTAAAACAACGTATCATGGAAAAAGAAGTCATTTTTAATTCGGATTTACATTTTGAGCACAAACAGTGGAAACGAGAACTCTTATTTTGGGAAGATGAGCTAAAATCTTTACAAAACAGGCTGAATGAGTTGGTGTTGCGGTGGACAGATAAAGAGGTGTTGGCGCAATTGGAACAGTATCAAAATCAGTTTATGATTCAAAAAAACGCGATTGATGAGTTGGAGGATCATATCATCCTACACGAAACCAATATTTCTGAACATTTTAAAAAAGGGGAAGATGTATTGGATCTTCAAATGATAAAAGAACATACGGAATTTAGAAATAAAATGGATACACAAAGAATTTTATACAGCGATCTTAAAAGGAATTTTTTCCGATTTCTTTCAAAATATATGTAGGAAAAGAAGTTAAAAGCCAGCCTACCGGCAGGCAGGTTAAAAGTTAAAAGTTAAAAGTTGGGACTTGTCCGTTTAAAAGTTATGCGTTATATGTTATACGTTCACAACTTTAACAAATAACGTATAACCAATAACCAATAACCAATAACATTTTTAACATAATTCATTTGCAGTGGAAGCAGATTTTTTATTTCAGAACGAAAGTTTACAATTAACAGAATTCGATTTTGTGATCAGAATGCTGGTGACTGCAGGTATTGGTTTTGTGCTTGGATTGGAACGTGAATATTCTCAATATTCGGAAAAAGTGGAAATTTTTGCGGGTTTGCGAACGTTTATGCTTGTTGCTTTATTGGGTTTTTTAACGGCGTTTTTAGGCACCACATTTACCAACTGGATTTTTATTGTTGGTTTTTTAAGTGTTGTTTGCATTGTTGCAATTTCGTATTGGGTGACCTCCAATAAAGGCAATATTGATGGCACAACAGAGTTTTCCATCATTTTTACATTTTTGTTGGGCGGTTTGGTGTTTACCGGCAATATCAATTTGAGTTTGGCGCTTACCGTGATTACGGTGGTTTTAATGTCGTTAAAAATCACCTTGAGAACTATGATTGGACAACTAACCCAAAGCGAGCTGTTCGCTTTTGTGCGTTTTGTGGTAATTGCACTGTTGATTTTGCCTTTTTTGCCTAACGAATATTATGGACCTTATGAGGTGATTAATCCGCGGGAAGTGGGTTGGATTATTGTGTTGGTTTCAGGAATTGGATTTGTAGGCTATATTTTAATGAAATATTTGGGAACCGATCGCGGCATTTTGCTCACCAGTATTTTGGGCGGCCTGGTGTCGAGTACCTTTGTGACTTTTACTTTTTCAAAAAAAAGCAAAGAAACCCCCGAACTTTCAAAAAATTATGCTGTTGGCATCTTAGCGGCGGCAACCATTATGGTGATCAGGGTATTTTTGTTGGTTTTTATTTTTAATAAAGCAATGTTGGTTGGATTAATAATTCCTTTGTTCATAGTGCTTTTAACCGCTTTTGGCATTGCCTTGTTCTTTTACAATAGCCAGTTTGGGAAACCGCAAACAATTGATAAAATAGTGTTGGGCGATCCGCTTAATATTAAAAATGCTGTTTTTTTTGGTGTTTTTTATATGGGAATATTGCTGTTGGTAAGTTACGCCAACCATATTTACGGAGCAAAAGGAATTTATGTTTCAAGCGCCATCAGTGCACTTACGGATATTGATGCCATCGCTAT
>JAUSOJ010000268.1 GCA_030656195.1 Lutibacter sp. | reverse complement strand
CCGATTGCGCGAATGAAAGCGTTGTAAATAAAAATAAACCAGCGGTTAAAAACTTGTCCCTAAGCATCATAAGCCAAATATACACAAAATACAGTTTGTGAGATAAAAAAAATAATCATCTCATTATAATGCGAGAATGTGATTTAATGAAATGATGTTTTTAAATTCGCCTTATCATTTTGATTTTAAAACAATTGAAGCGTTATGAAAAAGATAATTCAAATTACCCTTAATCAAATTCAGCAGAAAACTACCCAAATTGTACTCATCGGTTTAATCATGCTTTTTGTGATGCTTTCAAGCTTGTACATTTTGTACACTGCTTTTACATCCATTTAACAATTCACATTTACTACAAAAGCTATGAAAAAAACTATTGGAAAATTGCGATAAAACAAAAGAAAAAGGAAAAAACTGCCCCAAATAATTATTGGGGGCAGTTTATTAGATTGCCATGCAACCATAAAAAATTTATAAAGCACTTTATAAATTAAATAAGCACAAGTGAAAATAAAATATTTTTACAAGGCTTTTAGATCCTGCTTTGGTAGGTATATAAATCGTAATATCTTCCCTGTTTGGCAATCAGTTCTTCGTGCCTGCCCTGCTCCACAATATTTCCGTTTTCAATCACCAAAATTTGATCGGCTTTTTGAATGGTGCTTAACCTGTGCGCAATCACGAAAGTGGTTCTGTCTTTCATCAAAATATGCAAGCTTTTTTGGATAAAGGATTCACTTTCGGTATCCAAATTTGAAGTGGCTTCATCTAAAATAATAATTTTCGGATTTGCCAGCAAAGCCCTTGCAATGGTAATTCGCTGACGCTGTCCGCCCGATAATTTAACACCCCGTTCGCCAATTACGGTATCCAATCCGTTTTCAAATCGGTCGGTAAATTCATTAACATAAGCGCCTTTTACAGCTTCCAACAATTGAGCTTCGGTAGCATTTGGCCTTGGAAACAAGATGTTTTCGCGAATGGTGCCTTCATATAAAAAATCGTCTTGCAAAACCACACCCAAATGACTTCTAAAACTGCTCAAATTTACGGTGGACAAATCGATGCCGTCAACCGTAACTTTTCCTTCCGAAGGATTTAAAAATGACGCTGCCAATCCGGCAATGGTTGTTTTTCCGGATCCTGACGAACCCACCAAAGCCGTAACGCTTCCAGATGGTGCTTTAAAAGAAATGTTGTGCAACACTTCTTTGCTTTTTTCATAACTGAACGACACATCATCAAAAACCATATCGCCAACAATATCGTCCAAAACCACTTTTCTGATTTCGGGATTGTCCTCTTCTGTCATATTCATCAATTCCTGGGTACGATCCAACCCTGCCATCGCTTCCGTTAACTGGCTTCCGATATTACTCATTTGCACAATTGGCGCAATCATAAATCCTAAAAAAAGCGTAAAGGATACAAATTCACCAATTGTCATCGTGTTATTCATAATAAAATAACCGCCAATTCCCATAATTCCTGCGGATGCCAATCCCAGCAAAAATGTTGAAGAACTGGTAATCAATGCGGTGGCCGTTAAACTTTTTTTCACATTCAGAAACAAACGTTCTACACCTTCTTCAAAAGTTTTATTTTCCTGATTTTCAGCATTAAAACCTTTAATTACCCGAACGCCGTTCAGCGTTTCGGTCAATCTTCCCGTAACTTCGGCACTAATTTTTCCGCGATCCCTAAAAATCGGTCGGATATAGCCAAAAGCCTTTAAAGCCACAATGGCAAAAATGGCAACCGGCACCAACACAAAAACGGTCATCAATGCATTTATTTTAATTAAAATCACCAATGAAATAACGGCAGTAATCGATCCGCCAACCAGCTGAACCAAACCGGTTCCCACCAAATTACGGACACCTTCAACATCGTTCATCACTCGGGAAACCAATGCGCCGGATTTGTTGTTGTCGAAAAAACTGATGGGCAAAGTGAGCAATTTCTTTTGCACTTTTGCGCGTAAAATCGAAATTAAATGTTGTGCTTCCACACTTAACAACCTCGTAAGCTCAAAAGAAGTTACCGCCGCTATCAGAATAGAAACACAAACCACCACAAGTAAAATTATCAATGCATTTATGTCCTTTGACGGAATGACATCATCAATCAAAGTTTTACTGGCATAAGGAAGCACCAATCCGGCCAAACTTTTGGCGATGATCAATACAATTCCTATAAATATTATTTTTTTTCGGGGCCAAATAAATTCCTTAAATGCCCACTTGTAAGATACGTTGGTTTTGCTCATAACATTTTCTTAAACGAATATCACGCCAAAATATTTTAGGTGACAAATCGACAGTTTGTTTTTAATTGAAAAGTTTAAAATTACTTGTTAAATGTAAATCTGTTAAACAAATAAACGCAAAAACAAATAAACAGTTAAACTTATTTTTTGTAATTTTAGATAGATTTCCACAAACAGCAAAAATGGCATTTATAGATTATTATAAAATATTGGGCATTGATAAAAGTGCTTCTGCGGGTGACATTAAAAAGGCTTACCGAAAATTGGCCAGAAAATACCACCCCGATTTGAATCCTTCCGATAAAGAAGCGGAACGAAAATTCAAAGAAATTAATGAAGCGAACGAGGTTTTGAGCGATCCCGAGAATCGGAAAAAATACGATGAACACGGAAAAGACTGGAAGCATGCCGAAGAATTTGAAAGGGCAAATCAACAGCAACGGCAATACCAAAGAGGTCAACAACAAAGTCCGTTTGGCGATTTTGGCGGTGGCGATTACTCCGACTTTTTTGAATCAATGTTTGGCGGGCGCTCTTCTTCAAGAGGAAGAACAAGCAGCGGCGGCGGCGTAAAATTTAGGGGACAAGATCTTAACGCATCTTTAAACCTCAACTTAAAAGAGGTATTTGAAACCCATAAAAGAACTTTAACCATCAACGGCAAAAATATTCGGCTTACCATTCCGGCAGGTGTTAAAAACGGACAGGTCATAAAAATTAAAGGACACGGCGGCGAAGGCATCAATGGCGGACCCAAAGGTGATTTGAACATCACATTTTCCATTGAAAACAACACCAAATTCAAATTGGATGGCGACAATTTACACACCACAATCGATTTGGATTTGTACAAAGCAGTTTTGGGCGGAGAAATAACGGTTGATACTTTTGATGGAAAAGCAAAATTGAAAATTGCGCCCGAAACACAAAATGGCGCCAAAGTAAAATTGAAAGGAAAGGGATTTCCGGTTTATAAAAAAGAAGGTTCTTTTGGTGATTTATATATTACCTATCAGGTAATAATTCCAAAAAATCTTTCGGAAAAAGAAAAACAGCTGTTTGCTGAACTTGCTAAATTAAGACCGTCATGAGCAAAGAAAAATTTATACCGCTTCAAAAATTATGTGAACTATACAAGGTTGAAATGTCATTCTTCAGTGGTTTAAATGACATCGGGCTGATACAAATCAGTCTTGTTGAGGAGTCACATTG
>JAUSOJ010000264.1 GCA_030656195.1 Lutibacter sp. | reverse complement strand
AAAAGAATATACCTTTTATTGTGATATGGCTGTCTATTGGTGCTTTATTTTTCACCATTCGAATGGGCTTTATAAATATCAAAGGATTTAAACACGCAATCAATTTGGCTCGTGGAAAATATGATGATCCAAACGCTCCCGGCCAGGTTACCCATTTTCAAGCGCTTGCAACAGCGGTTTCAGGAACTGTTGGTTTGGGTAATATTGCAGGGGTTGCCGTTGCAATATCTTTAGGTGGGGCAGGAGCCACTTTTTGGATTATACTTGCCGGATTGTTGGGAATGTCTTCAAAATTTGTGGAGTGTACTTTAGGGGTAAAATACAGAGATATAGCGGCAGACGGAAGGGTTTTTGGAGGTCCGATGAATTATTTGCGCAATGGATTGGAAAAACAAAATAAAAAAGTTTTAGGAAAAGTTTTGGCGGGCGTATTCGCTGTTTTATGTGTAGGTGCTTCATTTGGTGGTGGTAACATGTTTCAGGCAAATCAGGCATTTGAAGCTGTTTCCGGACAAATTCCTGAACTGGCCGGCCACGGATTTTGGTTCGGTATCATTATTTCTATGCTAGTGGCTGCAGTTATTGTTGGCGGAATTAAAAGTATTGCCAAGGTTACCGAAAAAATAGTTCCCATAATGGCCTCTATTTATGTGATTGCCTGTTTGGCGGTAATTTTTATCAACATAGAAAATATTGGTCCGGCGTTTGTGGCAATATTTGATGGTGCATTTAGTCCATCAGCCTTAAAAGGCGGCGTTATTGGCGTGTTGATTATCGGTTTTCAAAGAGCTGCTTTTTCTAATGAAGCGGGTGTTGGATCGGCTGCCATTGCACACAGTGTGGCAAAAACAAACAATCCGCCATCTGAAGGATTTGTTTCTTTGTTAGAGCCTTTTATCGATACCGTTGTGGTTTGTACATTAACGGCTTTGGTGTTAATTTTTACCGGCAAACATGAAGTTGTAGGAATGGGTGGTGCGCAACTGACTTCTGATGCATTTGGAACTGTAATTTCTTGGTTCCCTTATGTATTGACCGTTGCCATATTTTTATTCGCTTTTTCTACTATGATTTCCTGGTCTTATTACGGAATGCGCGCTTGGTCTTACTTGTTTGGGAAAAGCAAAAAAGCGGAAATGATTTATAAAATGTTCTTCTTGGTATTTGTTGTGGTTGGTGCATCTGTTAGTTTGGGTGCAGTTTTAGACTTTTCGGATATGATGATTCTTGCCATGGCGTTTCCAAATATTATTGGACTTTACTTAATGTCGGGTGAAGTTAAAGCTGATTTGGACGAATACTGGCGCAAACTGAAAGCCGGTGAACTATACAAGGCCCAAAGGTTGGCGAAAAAATAATTAAAATAATATATGAATTTCATAAAATCCCATTTCAGGTATCATAAAAGCCAAAGAAATGGGATTTTCTTTTTGTTGCTGCTCATTGTTTTTCTTCAGGGCATTTTCTTTTTTGTTGATTTTTCTTCGGATGAAAAACCTGCAGTTTCCCAAACCGAAATTGTGGCTTTTCAACAGGAAATGGATTCGTTGAAAAATTTGGCGTCAGAAAAAAACATTCCTAAAATTTATCCTTTTAATCCTAATTTTATTACCGATTTTAAAGGACATCAACTTGGCATGAACACCAAAGAAATTGATCAATTATTGGCGTTTAGGGCACAGGGAAAATTCATCAATTCATCAAAGCAGTTTCAAGAAATAACAGGAATAAACGACAGTTTGTTGGCCGCTATAAGTCCGTATTTTAAATTTCCCGATTGGATAAATTCAGGAAAAGCATACGGAACATCAACTTCAAAAACCGTTATTGAAAAATCAATCCAGAAAAAAGACATCAACACAGCTTCCGCAGAGGATTTAAGAATTGTAAATGGCATTGGGGAAAAACTGGCGAAAAGAATTATCGATTACCGCATAAAACTGCAGGGATTTTCCTTTAACGACCAAATTTTTGAAGTTTGGGCACTTGACAAAGAAGTTGCCGATAAAGTTTTACAGCATTTTGAAGTCACAAAACAGCCAGTAATTCAAAAAATAAATGTGAATACCGCCACTTTTAAAGAAGTGTTGGCCATTGTTTATATGGATTATGAACTCACCAAAAAAATTTTCAATTACAAAAATCAGGTAGCTGAAATACAATCCATTGAAGAGCTTAAAAAAATTGATGGTTTTCCGCTAGAAAGATTTAGCAGAATAGCGCTATATTTGGAAGCTAAATAATTAAATAAAATTTTAAGCGAACAACTCCTATGAACAGTATGTATTTTACAGAAGAACACCAAGCATTTAGAAAAAGTTTTCAAGATTTTTTACAAAAGGAAGTCGTTCCTCATATTGATAAATGGGAAAAAACCGGCACTATTGAAAGGTTTATCTGGAAAAAATTTGGAGAAATGGGTTATTTGGGCTTGAATACTCCTGAAGAATACGGCGGATTGGGATTGGATATATTTTACACCGTCATATTTTTAGAAGAACTTCAAAAAGTAAATTCGGGCGGTTTTGCAGCAGCGATTTGGGCACATGTGTATTTGGCGATGACCCATTTGGAAAAAGAGGGAAGCGAGGCCATAAAAAACACCTATTTAACGGCAAGTGTTGAAGGCGAAAAAATTGGTTGTTTGTGTATTACTGAACCGTTTGGAGGCTCTGATGTTGCCGCAATGCGAACTACAGCAGTTAAAAATGGAGACACCTATATTATTAATGGTTCAAAAACATTTATTACCAACGGTGTTTATTCGGATTATCTGATTGTAACCGCAAAAACAAATCCTGCAGCCAGAAACAAAGGGATCAGCATTTTTTTAATCGATAGAAATACCCCGGGAATTTCAGCAACAAAATTGGATAAATTGGGTTGGAGAGCTTCTGACACTGCTGAAATTGCTTTTGATAACGTAGTTATTCCTGCCGAAAATTTGATGAGTGAAGAAGGAAAAGGATTTCAATATATTATGAATCATTTTGCCTTGGAACGTTTGGTGATGGGAATCAATGCGCACGCCAGGTCGGAATATGCTTTAGACTACGCCATAAAATATATGGGTGAGCGACACGCTTTTGGGAAAACAATTGATCAATTTCAGGCGCTACGCCATAAAATTGCCGATTTGGCAAGTGAAATTGAAATGTGCAAAGAATTTAATTATTCCGTAGCAAAAAGATTGAATGAAGGTCAATATATTGTAAAAGAGGCGACTATGTCTAAATTGGTTTCCACTAAAATAGCCGATAAAGTGATTTATGAATGCCTGCAATTTTTAGGCGGTTATGGTTACATGGAAGATTATCCAATGGCAAGATTGCTAAGAGACAGTCGATTAGGCCCGATTGGAGGCGGGACTTCAGAGATTTTACGTGAAATTATCGCAAAAATAATTATCGATAAAAAAGAGTACAAAGCAACAAAATAAGGATTGAGAGTGAATTTTTAAATAAATTTACGGCATATATTATATTTAGATGTATATTTGCAAACCAAAATTAAAAAAGGAACAGTTTGAAAGGAGGTGCTAAACTATGTTAATTATACCAGTAAAAGACGGAGAAAATATTGATAGAGCGTTAAAACGTTATAAAAGGAAATTTGATCGCACAAAAACGATGAAAAACCTACGTGCACGTAAACAGTTCATAAAACCATCAGTAACAAATCGTGCTAAAAACATAAAAGCCAAGTATGTTCAAAACTTAAGAACAAACGAAGAGCAAGGTTAATTTTTTTAACCATTTTCATAAACCGTTAGTAAATACAAATAACAATTCGTAAATTTGTGTACTAACGGTTTTTTTATGCCAATAACCTCATTTTTAAATTACCTTTCTTTAGAAAAAAAATATTCGCATCACACCATCACGGCGTATCAAAATGATTTGAATACCTTTCAATTATTTTGCAACCAGGAATATGGCAATGAAAGTATTGCAACGGTTAATTATGCCCAAATTAGACATTGGATTGTGAGCTTGGTGAATTCAAAAATCTCCAACCGAACCATCAACAGAAAAGTATCTTCCTTAAAATCATTTTATAAATTTCTTCAAAAAACAAAACAGATAGAAGCCAGCCCTTTGGTGAAACACCAGGCTTTAAAAGTATTGAAACAGGTACAGGTTCCCTTTTCTGAAAAAGAGATTTTTAAGGTGCTTGATGCATTGGATGAAGGAGATTTTGAATCGGTTCGAAATAAATTAATGGTTGAATTGTTTTATTCCACCGGAATGCGAAGAAATGAGTTGATCAATATTAAAATCGCCGACATCGATTATGTTAATGAAACTGTTAAAGTGCTGGGAAAAAGGAATAAGGAACGTTTTATTCCGTTATTAAAAACAGTGAAGGAGTCCTTATTGAAATATAGTGTTATGAGGGAAGAAGTTGAAATCTCATCACCATATTTATTTTTGACAAAAAATGGTAAAAAAATATATGATACGCTTGTGTATCGCGTAATAAATAATTATTTTAGTGCGGTGTCATCAAAAGTAAAGAAAAGTCCTCACGTTATTAGGCATTCTTTTGCAACACATCTGCTTAATGAAGGTGCTGATTTAAACGCGGTAAAAGAATTGCTTGGACATTCTAGTTTAGCGTCAACACAAATTTATACCCACAGTAGTTTGGGTAAATTAAAGGAAGTATATAACCAGGCTCACCCAAGGAGCCAAAAAAACTGATTTATTATGAAAGTATTTGTACAATCTGTGAATTTTAATGCGGACAAGGATCTGATTGATTTTATTGAGAAAAAAGTAACCGGTTTAGAAAAGTATTATGATAAAATTGTAGATTCTGAAGTGTTTTTAAAAGTGCAACAAACGAGTGAAAAGGAGAATAAAACAGTTGACATAAAAATTAACATTCCGGGGAACGACATTGTGGTTAAAAAACAATGCAAAACATTTGAAGAAGGAACTATGGTAGCAGTAGATTCGTTAAAAAGAAAATTAACAAAAGAGAAAGAAAAAGTACGTGATAAATAAA
>JAUSOJ010000255.1 GCA_030656195.1 Lutibacter sp. | reverse complement strand
AAGTGTTTCTAAAACCACAAAAACCAAGATGGACCAACGAAGAATTGATTGAAAAAAGCGGCGATTGGGCGGTTACAGGCAAAAAAGGAAGAGAACGCAACATTATCACTTCTCTCGATTTACAATCGGAAAAAATGGAAGCCAGAGTTCGCAGGTTGATGAAAAAATACGAGCAAATGGAAAAAGAAGATTTACGTTTTGAAAAAATAAACTGTGATGATGCCGAATATTTAATTGTTGCTTACGGTTCAAGCGCTCGAATTTCACAAAAAGCCGTTGAATTGGCCCGAGCGAAAGGAATAAAATTGGGTTTATTAAGACCAATCACTTTATTTCCTTATCCAAAACAAGCACTTTTTGAATTGGCCGACCAGGTTAAAGGAATTTTAAGTGTTGAATTAAATGCAGGTCAAATGGTAGAAGATGTTCGACTTTCAGTTGAATTTAAAGTACCCGTTGAACATTTTGGAAGAACCGGAGGTATTATTCACACTCCAGAAGAAATTTTAGAAGCTTTAGAACAAAAAATTATTAAAAATGGAAGTATCAGACATCATAAGACCAGAGAATCAAGTATTCTGTAAAACAAAATTAATGACAAACACCGCCCTGTCTTATTGTCCGGGTTGTGGTCACGGCACTGCGCACAATTTAACCATGGAAGTCATTGATGAAATGGGCATTTCAGAAGATGTTATCGGTGTTGCACCGGTTGGCTGCTCTGTATTGGCTTATGATTTTATGAATATCGATATGACACAAGCCGCCCACGGACGCGCACCGGCAGTGGCAACAGCAATTTCACGACTTTGGCCTGAAAAATATGTGTTCACCTACCAAGGTGACGGCGATTTGGCTGCCATTGGAACTGCAGAAACCATTCACGCCTGCAATAGAGGTGAAAATATTGTAATCATTTTTGTGAACAATGGAATTTACGGAATGACCGGCGGTCAAATGGCACCAACAACTTTGGCAGGAATGAAATCTTCCACATCACCTTACGGAAGAGACATTGAAACGATGGGCTCACCATTGAAAATAACAGAGTTAATTGCCAATCTTCCAGGTGTTTATTACGTAACACGTCACGCTGTTCACACGCACAAACACGCGCGTAAAGCCAAAAAAGCAATTCAAAAAGCATTTGAAAATACACGTTTGGGAAAAGGACTTTCATTTATTGAAATCGTGTCAAACTGCAACTCAGGTTGGAAAATGGGACCAAATGAGTCAAATATTTGGATGGAAGAAAATATGTTTCCATACTTTCCGCTTGGCGATATAAAAGTTGACGGGATCTTAAAAAAATAAAACAATGACAGAAGAAATTATTATCGCAGGATTTGGCGGACAAGGAGTGCTGTCCATGGGAAAAATATTGGCATATTCTGGTATTATGCAAAATCAGGAAGTGAGCTGGATGCCTTCTTACGGACCGGAAATGCGTGGCGGAACAGCCAACGTTACCGTAATTTTAAGTGATGAAAGAATTAGTTCGCCCTACTTAAAAATTGTGGACACCGCCATCATTTTAAACCAGCAATCAATGGATAAATTTGAGGAATCCGTAAAACCGGGAGGCGTTTTAATTTACGATCCAAACGGAATTACCGCACATCCATCAAGAACAGATATCAATATTTTCCAAATTGAAGGCACCAAATTGGCTTCAGAAATGGGAAATAAGAAAATTTTTAATATGATTATTTTAGGCGGTTATTTAAAAGTAAAACCCGTTGTAAAATTAGAAAACGTGATTGAAGGATTGAAAAAATCAATCTCTGAACGCTACCACGACTTAATTCCGCTTAATGTGGAAGCCATCACTATGGGAATGAACAATATTGTTCCTTATAAAGTGAAAGAAACCATGTTTCAAAATTAGTTTTTAGTTGTTCTTTGTTTCAGAATTCGGTTATTTTGTGTAATATTATACAAAATAACCGAATTTTTTATGGCTTCAATTTTAGTGACCGGCGGAACCGGATTTATAGGAAGGGCACTTTGTGATTTATTGAGAACAAAAGGCCACACCGTTTTGATTTTAAGCAGAACAAAAACTGACAAACCCAACACTTTTTACTGGAATCTAGCGGAGCGTTATATTGATCCTGCAGCCATCATTAATACCGATTATATCATTCATTTGGCAGGTGAAGGCATTGCGGACAAACGCTGGACAGCACAAAGAAAAAAAGATTTAATCAACAGCAGGGTTGAAACCGCCAATCTTTTATTTGAAAAAGTGAAAGAACTCAACCCAAATTTAAAAGGATTTATTGCAGCATCGGGAATTGGCTACTACGGCGCCACAACATCCGAAAAAATTTATGAAGAAAATGATGCTGTGGGTGAAGATTTTATCAGTGAAATATGTAAAGTATGGGAAAAAGCATCTTTGCAATTTGACGCCATCAATATACGCACTGTTATTTTTAGAACCGGTGTGGTGCTTGCCAAAGAAGGCGGTGCGTTGGAAAAATTAAGCCAACCCATAAAACTGGGCGTTGGTGCGCCAATAGGAAGCGGCGAACAATACATTCCCTGGATTCACCTCAACGATTTATGCAATATGTATGTTGAAGCCATTGAAAATAGGGAATTTAAAGGCATATACAATGCCGTTGCACCAGAACATGTCACCAATAAATCACTCACCAAAATGATTGCCAAAAATCTTAAAAAACCATTATGGCTGCCAAACATTCCCGCTTTTGTGATGAAATTGATCTTGGGAAAAATGGCCGTAATCATCTTGGAAGGAAGCAGGGTTTCTTCAGAAAAAATAATGGCGACAGGTTTTAAATTTAAGTTTCCGACATTAAATGAAGCACTTGATCATTAATGCCTTCATCATTAAAATAAAATATTAGAACAAAAAAAAGCCTCCAAAATTGGAGGCTTTTAAATTTATTTCAAAAAGATTATTCTTCTTTCACTTCTTCAAAGTCAACATCTTCTACATGGTCTTTTTCATTTTTTGCTTGACCATTTCCGGTATCACCTGTTGGAGCACCTTGTGTATCTTGTTCTGCTTTGTACATTTCTTCGCTGGCTACTTTCCAAGCTTCATTAATTT
>JAUSOJ010000186.1 GCA_030656195.1 Lutibacter sp. | reverse complement strand
TTTTTGACTATTTAATAAAA
Source organism: Lutibacter sp. (assembly GCA_030656195.1). GTDB lineage: Bacteria > Bacteroidota > Bacteroidia > Flavobacteriales > Flavobacteriaceae > Lutibacter. The sequence continues at coordinate 17,748 of JAUSOJ010000186.1, read as the reverse complement.
TCTGCAGAATCTGCGTTTTTAATCTGCGCTTATCTGCGTGAAATATTGATTGTTGGTGATTGGTGAATTATTTTTTTCAGGATGATTGTACTTTTTCTCGCTGATTTTCGCAGATCTTTCTTTTCGCAGATTTTCGCGGATTTTTCTCGCTGATTTTCGCGGATTTTGTTTGGTTACTACTAACCAATTTTATCCTGGCATTTGTGCCACATCTTCCCCGAAAACTTCTTTTCTGATTAAGGGCAATTTTAACAATAATGCTTTGGTTCCTTCCACACCCAAACGTTCGGTATTGTGGGAATGGTAATCTTCTATTGCAGAAACATCCTCAATCCCTTCCGAAAAATAACGTGCATAATTCAAATCCCGATTGTCGGCCGGCACCCGGTAAAATTCGCCCATATCTTCCGCTTTCACCATTTCTTCCCGGGTGCACAAAGTTTCATACAATTTTTCACCGTGACGTGTTCCAATGATTTTTACTTCATTATCGGCATTACAGATTTCTTTTAGCGCCTGCGCCAAATCACCTATGGTGCCTGCCGGTGCTTTATTGACGAACAAATCACCCGGATTTCCATGTTCAAAAGCAAACAGCACCAACTCTACCGCTTCTTCCAAAGACATTAAGAAACGGGTCATATTTGGATCGGTAATGGTAATGGTTTTTCCTTCCTGAATTTGTTTTAAAAACAACGGAATCACAGAGCCCCGAGAGCCCATCACGTTTCCGTAACGCGTTAAACAAACGGTGGTGTCCACGGTATTTCTTGAAGCCGCAATGGCCACTTTTTCCATCAACGCTTTTGAAATTCCCATCGCATTGATAGGATAAGCCGCTTTATCAGTACTTAAACAAATTACTTTTTTCACTTTGTTGGCTGATGCAGCATCAATCACATTTTGTGTTCCGAAAACATTTGTTTTTGCGGCTTCCAATGGAAAAAACTCGCAGGAAGGCACTTGTTTTAAAGCCGCCGCATGAAATACATAATCTACGCCTCGCATGGCTTTTTCTACACTTGTGTAATCACGCACATCCCCAATATAAAATTTGAGTTTATCGTTTTTTAACTGGTTGCGCATATCGTCCTGCTTTTTCTCGTCACGCGAAAAAATACGGATTTCTTTAAAATGGTCTGTATTTAGAAAACGGTTTAATACGGCGTTCCCAAAGGAACCTGTACCTCCTGTGATGAGGAGGGTTTTATTTTGAATTTTCATTTATTTTATTTTACAAATTATTTAGCATATCAAAAATCTTTTTCACTTGTGATTCAGGGTTTTTATTCATGAGAATAAATTCGGATGCTTTTGCTCCAAAGTTTATCAAATCCTTTTCTTCTTTATTGCAAACCTCAATTATTTTATCCCTCAAACCTTCAGCGTCTTCTTTTTCCGCAATAAAAAGAAAAGGAAAATATTCAGATGGAATGGCTGGCAAACGGTGCATTATACAAGGTGTGCCTGATGCTAAATATTCCATTGTTTTTGACGGAAAAGAATATTTGGTGTAATCACCATGTGATGTACGTGGATTAACAAGTACTGTAGCTCTTTTTTGCAGGTTTTGAATTTCATTAAAAGGAAGTTGTCCAAAATATTTAATTCTGTTATCTTTCAGTGATTCCATGATAATTTCACTTTTGTAATCGCCATCGCCACAAATCCATAACTCGTAATTCATCTCTTGAATTGACAAAAAAGCATCAATCAAATTTTTAATACCATAAATTTCAGCAAGTGAACCAGTATATAAAATCACTTTTCGATCTTCTTTACTAACCGGATGCACATTTTTAGGAGGCAAAAATATACCCTCAATTCTGGTCCATGGTTTGTTTTTCACCGCTATAAAATCAATCATTTGATCACTAAAAAAAACAAATGAATCTATTGCTCTTAAATACTTCTTTATAAAATAAGCATCAATCCTTTTAAAAAAAATATAAAATATATTCTTGTTAGCGGACATAAACTGTGGCAAGTCGGGAATCACGAGGCAGGTTTTCAAATTATAACCGCTAGCTTTCAGTTTGAATACAGCTTTTAGAAATGGAGAATGCATTGCATAGATGATTATTGTTGTAGGTTCCTTGGGATCAATTTTTTTTATTGATTGATATAAATTATAATATTTACTTATATGTTTTATAAGTGGCAAATTTGAAAATCCCAGACTTTTATTATTACTTTTTTCCTTATGGAAAAAAAAAGACTTCGAAAAATAGGCTTTTTTATAATGAAATGGATAAGCGCCTATTACCGGCAAAGTTATTAATTCAATTTGAGGATAATAGCAGTCAAGTCCATTAATTAAAGCCCATTGAAAATTATTGGCGGCATTATCAATGTAACCATTACTATTACTCTTTATTTCTGAAGTTCTCTCGATTGGAAAAAAACTCCCTATAAATATTACTCTCATAATGTATATACATCATTTATTGGTCAAAAACACTTTCCAAATTTAGTAACTTATCTGGAATTATTTTTTTATTATCTAAACTAGAATAAAGTGTTATAAAAAACATTGTCCCAAAACCCAATATCAAAATATACGTCCAGACTCTTTTTGGAAATGTTTTATCTAAAGAGGGTAGTACAATTGGCGCAAAAACTATAAAATAGGTAGCAAATCTAAAAATATAATGAAAGGAAGGTATCAAATTATATAAAAATACACCAATAAAAAAAAGGTTGAATACTACTTTGTACTTTATTTCTTGACTTCGTTTTTTGTAGAAAATTAGTAAGATCAGCACCAAATTAAAAAACAGCGTAAGATACCCAGATTCACCAACAATAATAGCTTCATCTTCAAAATACCAATAATAAACCATAAAATATTGCCCCAAAAAAGATGTTAGGTTAAATTTTAATATTTGCCCCACGATAATGGAAATTACTAGTACACTTGTTAATAATTTATTTGAAAAAGCGCGATTAACAATAAAATAAATTGGCAATAATAAAATGGCAGAAATATGAAATGATGCGGCTAATAAGACACAAAGTACATAAGGCAGTAATTTACGATTTTCAATAAAGCGGATGCCATACATGAAAATGGATGCAGCTCCCATCTGCCTTACTAAATTAAAAGTATTAAAATAGAAAATGCTTCCTGTTAAATAAATGAAGATAATCAAAAACGTATTATTGTATCTATTAAAAGAGTTGATAAACAGATAATTGGTCATCAGAGCCATTATCAAAAAGAAGAAAACCGGACTTAATTCTGTATAGTAGACAATATTAGAAAGAAATGAAAATCCTGGCTCTTTAAGTGTGTATTCATTAAAATAGCCATTCATTAAAAGATCAAAGTATCCGTCGTAATCCTGACCAAGCCCGTCTCTAAAAGCAGAAAAATATACTACTACTAAAATAAGGCAGATTTGCGCAAATTTACGAATATTGGGATCTAATTTTTTGTCTGCAGAGATGAAATTAAAAAAAAGCGCAATAATTATAAAAGTAATCCAGTACAACATAAAGGTTCCTAACTTTTGATTCTAAATTATTTTTTATCCTAAAATCTTATATATAACTGAAATTACAGCTTTATTTTCTGAGTTAATCAACTCATATTTATTTAAGCATTCCTGTTCAAATAAAGCATATTTTTCTGTAGATAAAGTTGCTGAATAATTAATCGTATCTGCCAGTTTTTTAGCATTACCTCTGGTAAAGAAAAAACCAGTGTTGGGCGCCACAATTTCATCCATTCCTTTTACATCACTGACCACAACAGGTTTGCCAACCCTGTAGGCTTCCAATACAGGTCCAGCAAAATGTGGGATAGTTGACGGGAATAACAAATAGTCAGACGATCTTAAATAATCATACACATTGTTGATAAGTCCTATTTCAATTACCTTATCGCTTTTCCTTAATTTTGAAAGCCAATACCATTCAACCATCTTTTTTAAATTTCCAAAAAAACCCGATCTGGATTGATAGTTGATGTTTCCTGCAAAAAATATTCTCACATTAGAATTTAAATAAGGCAATGCAGAAACAAGGACATAAAAACCTTTGATCATTTGTAGTCCTCCTAAATACAGATAATATTTTTTTTCTAAATCGGTCTTTATGGCTAGTTTATAATTTATTGCTCTCATTGGGTCATAAATCACTGTTGTTTTAGAAAGCAAATTAATACGATTGGCGTTATCTCTACTAATTGCAATAATATGATCTACCTTTTTGGAAATAACATATTTAAATAATAAACGCCTTATCCCTAAAAAACCTTTACCCAAAGGCTCTCTTACGTGTAATATAGTTTTCTTTTTATTTAAAATGGTCCAGTCTGTTAAAAATGTTGAATTTAAATATAAAATATCAAATTTATATTTTTTCAACACTTTTTTGGAAAAATATAAAGCGTTAAGTATGTAACTTATAAAAAACCGTGGCATGAGTATCAACGATGTAAGACTATAGGTAGTGCCTTCTATGTGCGGCCAAAAAGAATAAATATTTCTAAAGAAGAAAGTATTTAAAAATAGGGTCTCAATTCCACTTTCCCGAAAAAAAGGCACTGCGGAACTATTTTTCAAACACAAAATAGTAGGTTCAATTTCATCCGCCATTGACAACACGAGTTCTTTTAAACAAATAGATGCCCCCCCAATACCCGTTCCATGGTGAATAAATAATATTTTTTTTTTTGCCTTTGCCATTACCGATTACCTTTATTTATAGCTGGACTAATTTTTAATTTTGCGTAATGAATTGTTAAATACTTCATATAATTACAATAGGTATATAAGCACCTTAATTTATGTACTTTAAAATGTTTCTTCAGCGCGCTATTAAGATCTTTATTCTCTTGGATATCTTTGCTTTCTGCTGAAAAATTGAATGAACTATCGGTATCCATTGATTGATCGCGATATATGTTTGATTCAGGTATTCCTCCATGCAGAACGCCTCCGTAATGTCCATGAATGTGAACCTTGGAAACAGTAGGAACCAAACAATGCATGTTGTTCTTAATTAAATACATTGAAACAAAAGTTTCATCCGTCATATGGTTTTTGTTTATAATCTGCAATAATGCAGGCATATAGTTACTTGAATAGCGCTCTAACTGAAGGGCTTTTTTTGGATTAATCAAAAAAGAATTAATTTCATCGGAGTTTTAACTTATTTTATTCCACTTATCTTTCCAGATGCCACAGCCCCCGACAGAAAATCCTTTTCATAACCTGCAAAGCCTTGTAACCATGTGCATGTTCAGTGTCGCAAACCTGAATTAAATCTGGTTGACATTCCGTACTAATTTTTTTACAATTTTTTTATTCTTAAAGTCTTATTACTGTATTCTAATGGAAAACCACCAAGTAAAATGAAAAAACTTTGATCCTTCCTTTTTTCAATCTTACTTCTTTTACCCCTAGATATAGTTACAATAATTAATTTCAATCCAATTACATTTTTCAAAGATTGAAAAGCCGCTTCTAACCAACTTCCACTAGATGATTTATCTGTGCCTGCTAACTCGTTAAGTGGCCTAAAAGGAATATTAGATATCCCAAGAATTTTCATAATTAAACTATATTATTAAACGTGCGATTTTTCCAGAAATTCTTATTTGTGTTTTTCGCTTTACTGCATGTACCTTTTTCAATAGATATTATTTGTCCATCAATAATTGATTGAGCAAGCATCAAGAAGTTTGAAGCTGCAATTTGAGGACTCCATTCGTTCAACAAGGTATAATATGCATTTTTACTTATTTGATCTCTCACCAATTTATTTCGAAGTAATTTTTCAGTTTGTTCAACTAAACTTGATAATCTTCCAGATTTAAAAATTAAACCGTTTTTTTCGTGCTCAATTAAATAAGGTGTTGCGCCAATTGTATTAGAAGCAACAACTGCGCAACCACAACTCATTGCTTCATTTAATACAGCGCCCCACCCTTCATTCTGGTTGCTTGTAAATAAAAATATATTTGATTTTTTCATGTAATTTCTTACTTCATTATTAGGCATACTACCCAATAATGAAACACATTCAGTAACATTTAATTTTTCGATTAGTTTTTTAATACTTTCAAAAATGACTCCGACACCAATCATATTCAAATGGAAATTATAACCTCTCTTTTTTAATTCAAAAGCTAGTTTAACAACTAACTCTGGATGTTTCCAGTCAATAAAACGGCCTGTCCAAAGAAGTTGAATACATTGTTTAGGTTTCTGTGCAATTACTTGTTCTATATCTAATTCTTCTACTTCAGTAAAATAACCCCATTTGTATTTTTTTTCGGGATATGCAAAGAATAAATTTAAATCATTGGCTGTATATGCACTTGCACATAACATATATAAATTTTTATTTCGATAAATTGTATGATTGCGTAATAATAAATATAAAATACGTGGGTCTAAAAGTTGCCAATTTCCCTTTTTTAATAATCTTTCGTAATATCTAAAAGTGGTTTTATTTGCCTTTATACGTTCTTTTATAAATATTTCAGGGGCTGAACCAATGATTACAATGTCTGAATCTAAACCTAATTGAAGAGCATTTTCGTATTGAGCTTTATCATTATAAGAATTAAGATTGTATGGATAGTCTGTACAATCTGGGTATCCATTATTGAGAAAAGATTCAGGAATCATCATAGTTGATACAAACGTGAAATTGCCATTCAATAATTTAAACATTTCATCACAAAAGGGTGTTTGATGATGGTTTAAAAAATTTGAGAAAAAGGTTACTTTCATATCTCTATTTTGTTAAGGATTCTTTTAGGTAAACTATAGATTTTTCTTTTTCTATAGCTAACTTCATGTCCACTAAGTCCCAATTTATTTGTTTCATAAATAAATTTAATGAGATACCTGATATATGCGAAATGAAGCGATCTTGAAGCCCTAATTGCTCTAATAAACTGGTTATCCTACCTGTGCCTCCACTTGGGTGATCAACTACAATAAATTGCTTTTTAAATATAATTGCAAATATTGTCGCATGATAAGAATTAACAACTAAATATTTTGCATACTTTATTTGTGTTATCCATTCATTTACAGTAAGATGAAGATAGTGTTTTCTTCCATATTCCAAAGGGGAAAAGACGCTGTTGAATTGATATACATAATACAAATCAGTATAATCTAAATTATTTTTTTTTGCAAAAAGATTACAATATTTAACTGATTCCTGATTTCCCAGAATATAAGAGACTAATACATTTTCATTATTGCTGAAAGGATTCTTTAAAAGAAGAGAATCATATTCTTTTTCATTTAGCAGTAGGGTAGGATCTAAAACATGTGTCGCCTTTGTATTGAAAACATCAGAACAGATTTTAACTCCAGATATTTCTCTGACAGAAATTGAACTAAAATCGTTTAGCATTTGTTTAATATTTGTTGTAATAGATAAGTCTTTCTTCCATTCATCGTTTCCAAAAGAAGCAGCATAAGATATTTTTTTTATCGTATTTGATTTTATGAAATCAAGAAAATAATTATATCCAATAGCGCTAAATTCCATCCGCCAAACTTGATCGCTTCCAACAATAACAACATCAAAATTTTCGTATTTGTTAAATTTATTAAGACTTTTAACACTAGAGTATTTCCTTGTTTTTGGTATTAAGTGTTGTTTAGCAAATCTGTCAAATGAAAACCATGTAATTCTTTGTAGTATATACTTCGGCCATAAAGTAAAATAAAGTTTATGTATTATTGATTTCGAACCTGCATACCTATTAATAATATATGGATTAACTTTCAACTTTTTCAAAGTTGTTTTCAGTGCATAAGCTTGCAAAACTGCTCCATAGTTTTTAGCTTTGTGAAATGTTAAAATACCTACTTTCATTTGAATTTGTTTTTTTCTTTCGAATTATTTTATTATTTATTGCATCAGTACTATCTAATTATTTTTCGCATTATTTTTTTTACGAAATCCTTAGTAAAAATAGCACGCCTGTAATGAGATAATTTTGTTATTTTTTTTAATAAGTTCAATTGGCTCCTCATCCTACGGTCAAATATTAGAGCGTTCCTCTCATCTCTCCAAACATTAAGGCTCATTTTACGAATATTCATGCGTAAGAATTGAATGATTCTTAAATCGTAAGCTAACTTATTGTCATTATCAAAACGCTTTGGAGGCATGAGATAACCAGTCTTTAAAATTCTTTTTATTCTATAAGATTGGCCTGTCTGCCTGTGATTATAAGCACCTCCTAAAGAAGATGTTAATTTCTTAATTGGTAGTTGTTCTATCTGTATTTTTTTTAATTTAATTCCATCCGTAATGATTTTTTCAGCCAATGTTGATCGGGTTATAATTATATTTGTTCCTTCTCCATCCTTAATGAATGGATCTAGCCACGCATCCCCAAGTGAAATGTCCGCTAACTCTGTTGTAACATCATCACAGAAATCACATGCGTTAGATTTAAAAAGTCCAGTTCCCCACATATCCCCTAGCGGGTTCATTTTTATAGTCTTTTTTTTATTATCAATATTGCTATAACAACCAAAAGAATAATCACCTGCTGTACTTTTAAAATCTTTTATTCTGTAACTTGGTTTAAAACAGGATTTACTTGGAACACCAGCTTTCTCCGAAAGATATTCAGTGTAAAAGCTACTTTTAACACCTCCACAGATAATACCAACTAAAAATTGAATTTTATCTTTTAATGCAGGTTCGTTAAATTGTGCAAGTCGTATTGCTTTGATAAAACAGGCCACTCCAACTATTGCAACATTTCCTTCCAATTCATGGATTTTTAAAAAAACGGAAGCTAAGGTTACTGGGTAATATTTTGTTTTTGAAGTCGCTAATAATTCTTCTTTGTTATTACTAATCGCATACTCATAATGTGCTCCCTGTGCACTAGATTCTTTAACAGAAAATATATGATTTACGATACCTCGCTCCAGTAAATCTGTAAGGATGAAAGTAGCTACCCCACCAGAGGAAGATGTTAGCCGAAACTCTTCTGAGTAACCAGCATATACTCCTAAATATTTCCCGATTTTAGGATCAGTTAATGTTGCGTTTTTTAAAAAAAGTTCTGCCAGTTCATTTTCTGTTTCTACCTCTTTTTCAGGAAATGGATTAAACGGACAAACAGTTATGCAATCGCCAATCAAGTCACAATTGCCAGTAAGCACAGGAATAAGAAATCCATTCTCATCCCATTTCATCTCAAGAGCTTTGCTTGGACACTTGTAAACACATAGACCGCAACCAATGCAGAGATTGTTTTTGACAACATCATCTATAACTTTTGGGATATTCATCTTGATTTAATTTTATTAAAAAGTTGTTTCACTTTTCTATTCATAAATTGTTGCTCTATTTTACTTAATCCAATATAATATATAGTCATTAAAACGGATGCTATGGAAGTTATTCCCGTTAACAATAACCTTATAAAGTTCTCCTCTAATGAGATATAAACTAAAGTTGGTGATATAAACGCAATAAATACTACAGGAATAATTCTAAGTACCACGTTATTTAAATATTCTGAAATACTTAAGTTTACTAATGGACTGATAATTTTTAACCGAGCGTACAATGCAATAATAGAGAGACTAATCCCAACATACAGAGTAACCTCAGGTGAATAATCCATCTTTAAAAACAAATAAGAAATGGGTAAATTTAAAACCAATAATAATCCAACCACGCTTTGATATTGTTTTATTTTACCAGAAGCTTGTGCGGCCGTCATCAAAGGTCCAGAAATACTGTCTATCAGAATATTGATAATCACTAAACGTGTAAAAATAACAGTATATTCCGGAACTGTCTTTAACCATAATCGAAGTATAATTTCTGCTTCAATAAAAATTGGTAATGACATGATAAAGAGAAGAAAAAATGAATATTTAGCTCCCTGAAAAATGAGTTGATGCATATACTTTAAATCTTCTGATGCATACGATTTGATGATTTGAGGGTTAATAGCCATTTGAAAATTACCTACAAATTGTTGTACTGCACTTTTCACTTGAAAAGCGATAGCGCGAGCCGCATTTATAACTGGACCGAAAAATATATTCAATAAAATATTTAGGCCTTGATCCATAATAACGCTTGCAGCATTTCCCCATAGATTCCATCCAGCATAACTCATCAAAGTATTGAACAAAGGTTTATCCCAAAAGAATCTGAATTTACTTTCTTTAAAGTTTTTATTGCAATAAACACCATATACCATCCGTATAATTAAAGTAACTGCAAATATTAAAATGGCGTATAACTTCAGTTTATCAAAACCAAACCATTGTAACATAAATACAATAAGAAGTTTTAAACTAACTTCGGCTATGCTCACCCAAGCAAATACATTCATCCGCTCATGGGCAATAATAATGGCGTTATAGGGTACGCTCACCATATTTACCATTAATGCTAAAATTGAAAACTGATACACCCATTGGGCTGCCACCATACGATCAGGCGGTAACGTTAACTGTGTATTTAGAAACCATAAACCTACCGTTTCCGCAAAAATAAGAATAACAAAAGCAATAATAAAATGGATGTTTACACTCATGCTAAACACATTGCCTAACTTAACGCTGTCCTTACGGCCAATTTCAAAAGAGAGGAATCGCTGTGTTGCGGATGCCATTGAACTATTTAAAAATGCAAACATTGTAACAAATCCACCTACCACATTGTAAATACCAAAATCTTCAATACCTAATGTATTCAATATAATACGAGAGGTATATAAAGATACTGCCATTGTTAGAAACATACGCAGATACAACATCATTGTATTTTTTGCAATACGTTTATTTGAAGATGAATTCGTTTCCAATAATATTTAATTACAGTTAAGATGGTGAAATTTATCGGTGATTGGTGTTCTTCGATACCATGCTCAGCAATCTCTCCTAACTTTGAGGAGGCGCTAAAAGGTCTCTGTACTTTTTTTTACTTACCAATTAATAATGCCGATAATTGATTGTGGTTTAAAAGGATTTTGATTGATTGTAAATTGAATATCACTCTTACCCTTTATTTGTTTTTGTATTTGTCAGTCGGAGACTGGAGATCACTACCTCAATCCCGATAACTATCGGGACTATCGACTTTGCGGAGCAGTTCATTTATACTTTTAATATCTAATATCTAACTTTTAAAGCCCAACGCGCCAGCTGGCCCATTCGTTAAAAATGTTCACTGAACATTTTTTTAACTTGCCTCGCGCCGGCTGGCTCGTTCGCTAAAAACAGCTAACAGCTGTTTTCTTTACGCTCCGCCCCCCATTTGGGGGTTAGGGGGCTATTTCCCTATCTGATAATACTCAAACCCTTTTTCTTCGAGGTTAAAAATATTGTATTGGTTGCGGCCGTCGAAAATGACAGGGGTTTTTAACAGTGCGTTAATTTCTTCAAAATCGGGGGAACGGAATTCTTTCCATTCGGTGAGCAGTACCATGGCGTCTGCATTTTTTAATGCCTCGTATTTTGAACTGGCATAGGTTACATTTTCCACCTCTTTTAAATAGCAGTCTTTTGCCTCTTCCATCGCTTTTGGGTCGTAAGCCTGAATCCTGGCACCACGTTTCACCAATTCTTTGATCACATAAATGGCTGGGGCTTCGCGCATATCATCGGTTCCCGGCTTGAAGGCCAGTCCCCAGATGCCAAAAGTTTTTCCGGATAAATCTTCGCCAAAACGCTTCACTATTTTATAGGCAATCACCAATTTTTGTGCGTCATTCACTTCTTCCACCGAGGTGATTACTTTTGGATGGTATTGGTGTTCTTCCGCAATTTTCATCAAGGCTTTTACGTCTTTCGGAAAACAAGAGCCTCCGTAACCGCAGCCGGGATAAATGAATCCGTAGCCTATTCTGCTGTCGGATCCGATACCTATTCGCACCTGATTGGCGTCGGCACCCACTTTTTCACAAATATTGGCAATTTCATTCATAAAGGAAATCTTGGTGGCTAACATGGCATTTGCGGCGTATTTGGTCATTTCGGCAGAACGGACGTCCATCACGATAAAACGTTCGTGCGACATGGAAAATGGCGCGTACAATTGTTTCATTTTTTCTATGGCGTAATCGCTGTCGGATCCTATCACCACCCGGTCGGGTTTCATAAAATCGATAATGGCAGCGCCTTCTTTCAGGAATTCAGGATTTGATACCACGTCAAATTCTATGTTTACCTTTCTTTTGTCCAATGCTTTTTGGATGGTTGCTTTTACCTTGTCGGCCGTACCGATGGGCACGGTAGATTTGTCGACCACCACCAATCGTTTTTGCATGGTTTCCCCAATAGATTTGGCCACTGCCAATACATATTGAAGATCGGCTGAGCCATCATCACCCATGGGGGTGCCTACGGCGATAAATACGATTTCGGTGTTTTTAATGGCTTGTTCAAAATTGGTGGTGAAAAACAGGTTGCCATCTGTCACGTTTTTTAGCACCAAAGGTTCTAAGCCCGGTTCATAAATTGGGATGATTCCTTTGTTCAGGTTTTGTATTTTGTTGGTGTTTATGTCTACGCAGGTCACTTTATTTCCCATTTCCGAGAAACAGGTTCCTGAAACCAATCCAACGTATCCGGTGCCAATTACTGCTATGTTCATTTTTTTATTTAATTTTTAATTAATGCGGATTCCACGGATTATTTAAAAAGATTCCACGGATTAGCGCGGATTAAACGGATTATTTTGTGTTGATGAATCTTTTCCAAGTTAGGCTGGACTGTCCAAAATTGATGAGTAATCCAACGGGATAATTTGTAGATTTAAGGTAATTAATGGTTTGGGCTTCTGTGTCTTTATGCAAAAATGAAGCAGCTTTTATTTCAATCACTATTTTATCAAAACAGATAAAGTCGGCAATAAAATATTTTTTTAAAGGCACTTCATTATAATAGACCTGAAGTTTCTTTCTGCTGTCAAAATTCACTTTCTGTGTTTCAAATTCTTTTTCTAAAGCTTCGTGGTAAACGGATTCCAGAAAACCGGCACCTAAATTTTTATGTACCAACATACAAGCGCCAATTATTTTGTAGGTTTCTTCTTCGAATAGTAGTTTGCTCATCTAATCTCTGTGTAATCCGTGTTAATCAGTGTTAATCCGCCTAAACCCGTGCAATTTTTTAAAGAGCTTCCAGCTCCACATGGCTTCGCCCGGTCAGTCCCATATTGAAAGGCGACAAAGGTAATTTTTTTATGTTTTGGAAACCTGAGGTTTCTTATTTTTTTTCTTCTTTGGTCAGGGTAATTAACATCCCCAGCTCTTTTATTACCAGTTGCAATTTGGTATTACTCACCTGTTTTATGATGCCTTCTTTTCCTTTAAAAGGTCCGTCGGGAATATGGATGGTGTCCCCGGTTTTATAGGCAGTTATTGCTACCGATGACAGGGTTTCTTTTAAGCTTTCCTGCAGGGCCAAAATTTCAACATCCCTAATCACCGCAGGTTTTCCAAGCCAAAAGAGGTAACGCACCACACCCGGAACTTCAAAAACATCGTTTCTGTTTTTTTCTTCCAGGTTCACAAACACATAAGAAGGTATGAGCGGTGTTTCGGTTTTTTTCTTACGGTCTGACCATTGTTTTATTTGTGTGACCATTGGGCAATATACTTCTATGCCGGACTTCTCTAATCGATCAGCGACTTTTTTTTCCCATTTGGGCTTGGTGTATATTGCGTACCAATTCATATTCTCTTTCTTTTAGTCCCGATAGCTATCGGGATGCAGTCGTGCGGTCAGGCAGTCGTGCGGTATTTTACTTATTATTAACTCAATGCTACTGTATAAACAGTTTGCCGCGTCGGCTTTCTTCGGCTTCGCCTCAGTAATCCTTCTCGCAATGACGAAATTTGTTTTCGCTTTAACATTTGACTTCGGTCTTCGGTCTTCGGTCTTCGGACTTTTAATATCTAATATTCAACTTTTTACTTCTTTAATTCCCCCTTTGGGGGTTAGGGGGCTTTCGGGGGCTAGGGGGGCCGTTCCTTCATATATTGTCAATCCTTTGCCTTTATATTCCTGGGTAATTAAAAATTGCACTTTACGGCTGATTACTCCTTCTATTTTACCAGCCAGCTGGTCGATATATTCCGTGTTCAGGGCATCGCCTACCACCACCACTTCTATGGTTCCTGAGTCTTTTCCATCGGCATAATCGCCTATCACGATAATCTTTTTCACTTCTCCCATACGCTCCAATATCATCACCACGATGGCATCGAGTCCCAAATGCTGGAACACTATTTTTTGAAGGGTGGCAAATAATGGGTGTTTGGTGTTGGCTTTGTAGGAAATGCGGTTTTGAATCGCTTCTTTTTCCAGGTAACCGGCCTCGGAAAGGTTGTTTAATTCTTTGCGAATGGCGTTGGTGGATTCATTCATCTCCTCTGCCAAACCGCGTAAATGTCCCATGTTGGCTGCGTTTATGAAAAACTTTACCAGGATTCGGATGCGGGTTTTTGAGGTGATTAGGGACTCTAACATTGTTTTAGTATGGTTATTGAGCAACAAAAGTACTCATTTATTGTTAATAAAAATTTTTTTTTGAAATAAAATGAAAGGTTAAAGTCTAAAGCTCAAAGTTTAAAGGTGAAAAGTGATGGTTAGATTTTGAATGTTGAATGTTGAATGTTGAATTTTAAATTACTTTAGTGAGAACCACCACTGAAAACCGTGAATGGAATTTGTTGCGTTAAGTAATTGAATAGCGTTAATCGTGCTTAAATTAATTTTAACCTAATTGCTTAGACCTTTCACTTTTAACTTTTTTTCCTTAATAGTTTTTTGGCGGGGGATAAAAAACAGCGTTCCTATAGCTTTTGCATCTGCAATTAAGGAGTGTTTTCCTTTTTTTCAAATAAAGTTGAAGTTTTATTTGAAAGTACAAGTGTTGCACAAATTAAAAATATAAATATTATATTGGCTCTATTTGCTGTTATTACGGGTCCTCCAATACTTGATAATAAAACATACACCATCAAAATTAAAAGAAATTTAGCTGGTGCCTTTTTGTAATGAATCAAACCGATATAGAGTCCATAACAAATAAATAACAAATAGCCCAAAAGAGAAAAAAAACCTCCCTGATATGCAAACTCCAAAAAACCATTGTCTAATGGAAGATGTGTCCCTAAACCAAATCCCATAAAAAACCCATCATTTAAAAACTTATTGAAAAGCAATTCAACATCTGTAGTTTCTGAACCGCCAAATCGACCTGCAGTAATAGCATTGGCAAGTCCTTCAGATTCATACAAGCCTAAAAGGGAATTAAAATAATTACCAAAATCAAAATTAAAAAATATAAAAAATCCGGTTAATGCTCCAAAAAACATCAAAATACTAAATAAATATTTTTTTAATGGCCATCTGGATAATTGCCCATAAAGGAAGAATGTCATGACCAAACCCAGTAAATAAAAATTTTTTGACAATGAGATTGACCCTGCAATAAAAATTACAAAAAATGCCGTTAAAAAGTACAGATTCCTGATTCCATAAACTTTTTTTAAATAAATTAAAGAGAAGATTGATCCGGCAAAAAAAATCCCGGCTTCAAGAGGCTGAGAAAAAATGCCTGTATATCTACCAAGCGACAGCACTTGTTTCCATAAACTCTCCTCTCCCTGGATATCCGTTACAAAAAACCTCAAAATAAACTCAAGATCAATAAAGATTGTCAATATGGATATTAGCCCTGCGAAGACAGCTGTCACCACTATAAAATTTAATAGTATCTTAAAATCATTTTCTGTAAATGATTTGTTCAAATAGTAGGAAAAAACGAAAATTAATAAAACCGGTTCCAACAGGTTATCTATATTAGAAAATATACTGGCGGCTCTAATTTTAGGACCTGTTATTAAATCAAAAAATATTGTGATCAGAAATGAAAATAACAACGGCACTAAAGAGTACAATAATGTTTTATTTAGTGTTGCTTTAAAAAAAAATAAAATTAAAATGATAAAAAAAAAGCCATAAATAAATACATGTTCCAGCCTCAATCCCAATCCGATATATGGACCAAGTGAGGAAACAATTATCATAATTAATGCTAATGTTGAACGTTTCATTTGCTTATCCTTGATTCCTTCTAAACTTAAATCTATTATCAATTTTCAAAACATGCACCACACCTATAAAAATAAAAGAAAGAAACAATTTTACCAACTCAAAACTGGTAAGCAAATTCACTTCTACTTTATTTTCTATCGCATTTATTTCATCAAATCCTTTTATTGTATTAGAAATATCGAATTTTTTTACACCGGATTTGCAAAGCGCTCCCATTCGCTCTCTTTCAAAGTCACCACCCTGAAATAAATTGTTTAACAGCCATTCAAATTTATATGATTTTTTATTGAAAATATATTCATTATAGTCAAATCCTTCAATATCTGAAACAAATCCATAAGAAACTGGCAATTCGCATGATTCTATACCCGTTATAGACGGCACTCCTACGTTAGCAGATTCTAAAACTGCGGTACCGTTACCTATAAAAACATGTGCTTTTGATACAACTTCATCGAAGTTATTATAATCAAGCAAACCTTTGAATACTACAGAATCATTCAAATTTAAATTATTTACTAAATATTGGAGATTATCCAATTCTTCACCAATTCCATAAATATGATATTTAGCTTGAGAATTTTTTTTTAAAATTGCGGGTAAACAATTAATAATGTGTTTATTGTAGCTTTTAAAAGCTGCCAAATTACCTACCGAAATTATCAATCCTTTGGTATAATCATTGACTTTGGCAATACTTTTTTTAAAAGAAATACCAATTGGAAGGATAGGTGAATTATTGAATTTTAAATTGAAATATTTACTATAGGTGGTTCTGGTGCCATTATTAAAAAAAATAAAATAGTTGTAATTAAGTTTGGCTATCTCTTTAAATACCCATCTATTAAAATAACAATTTACTGATTGGTACATAAATTCATTTTGATGATAAACTCCTACTGTTATCTTTACTTTTGGCAGTATTTTTTGTAATCTTTTTGCCAAAACAAATCCAAAAATACCCATCACATGAATTGTGTTTTCATTTTCAAGCAATCTTTTTAGCTTATAATTTTTCAAATTAACTATAAAAGGAAAGATTTGAGATTTTGAAAAAAAAGAAAAAATCCCTGATGAAAATTCTTTAATAAAAAAAACATCTGCATATTTTCTTAAGTCATCCAGATGTTCCTTTGAATAATTATCGTATAAAATGATAACACTTATTTTTTCGTTTTTATGGTTATACTCTTTAGCCATTCTTATCAGAAAAGTAGTTCCGCCATTTGGCACTAAAGTATTTGCAATTACAATCATTAATATATTTTTTTTTCCAATAAATCAGTTTTCAAAAAGACATACATAAATGCGACCGAAAAAATTAAGTATGCAAAATAAGTCAACGCATACCCATAAGTTACCCCAATCGGTCCGTAACTCGAGATAAAGAAATAGGAAAACAGAATTAAACAAAAAGATTGAAAAATTTCGGCTGCAATATATACAAAAGTCAATCCTCTCGCTGCAACTACAAAAATAATTGTATAAGCAGCAATTTTTAAAACATCACCTATTAATTGAAAAGTAAAAAAGTCATCAATTCCCAAGAAAGATTGAGAATACAGAATTAGAATTATATATTTTTTAAAAGTAAAAATACAAAGACTAATTATAATTGTTATGGGAACTACAAATTTCAGCGTTTTATAAACTTCTATTT
>JAUSOJ010000185.1 GCA_030656195.1 Lutibacter sp. | reverse complement strand
CATTTTTTTTGAAAGTCTGTTTCTCAAAGCATTATAAGCTCCTTCAATTTCATTTTGAATGGAAATATACATACCGTAAGAAGTTCCTCTATCACTTTGTAAAGATATAATTGCTCTTGTTGGATGATCGGAAGAATTAGGATCTTTATCACCTTCACAGTAATCGCAAGGCTCACCTGGTCTATCATCAACAGGAGTTCCTAATCCGCCTCCATTATCAATAAACTTCATTGCCAAACGCTTAACGTCAGTTACTTTTACATATTCATTTTCAACCAACAATTGATTGTTTCTATTGACAACGATATCCATAACGTTTTTCTCCCTTACAATAACGTCAGACTGAACATCTGTTTTTTCAGGTAACTTACGTGCAATACCTGAATCAACATCCATCGTAGTTGTCACTAAGAAAAATATTAAAAGCAAGAACGCAATGTCTGCCATAGAACCAGCATTAATTTCTGAATTTTCTCTTCTTGCCATAATTATCTTAATTTTTTACAAGTGATCTTACAAAGTCGTATAAAAAGAATCCTAAGCCAATAGCTCCTAATATAAAACTGTAATTAATTAAGGTACTTACCCATTGAGAAACTGTTCCGGCTTCACCATCAGGCAATACTTTGCCCATAGCATCAGTAACGGCTTCATCACTAGCAAAAGCATAAGCCAATACTAGTAAAAGAGCCATTGCACCCACTCCCATTAAAGTTCTTTTTAATACCTCAGGATGCTTGGTTAAATTAAGCAATGAATAAACTACTGCAATCAACGCAGTAGCAATCAATAAAACAATAGAAAAAGTGATAAATGGAGATAAAATACTAGCTTGCAAGGCTCCATCTTCCTTTATTGCGTCATCACCTTCCATTACTATTCTAACGAAAAAGTAGAAACCTACCAATCCAATAAAACCAGTAACAAAAGTTAATATTTTTGATGTTTTCGTATTCATGATTTTTATTTTTTGTGTCTAACCAAAAGGTCAACTAGTGAAATTGAAGCATCTTCCATATTGTTTACAATACTATCTACTTTAGAGATACTGTAATTATAAAAAACTTGAAGAATAATTGCAACAACTAAACCAAACACAGTTGTTAACAAGGCCACTTTAATACCTCCGGCAACAACAGTTGGAGAAATATCTCCTGCCGCTTGAATAGAGTCAAATGCACTAATCATACCGATTACCGTACCCATGAAACCAAGCATTGGTGCCAAAGCAATAAATAAAGATAACCAAGAAATATTTTTTTCCAACAATCCCATTTGAACGCCACCATAAGCGACAACCGCTTTTTCAGCTGATTCAACGCCTTCGTCCATTCTATCTAATCCTTGATAAAATATAGAAGCAACTGGACCTTTAGTGTTTCTGCAAACTTCTTTAGCTGCTTCTACACCACCTGAAGCTAATGCTTCATCAATTTGGCTTACTAATTTTTTAGTGTTGGTAGTAGCCATGTTAAGGTAAATAATTCTTTCAATAGCGATTGCCAACCCTAAAATTAAGGCTACCAATACAATTCCCATAAAGAAAGGACCTCCTTCAATGAAACGTTGTTTTAATTCTTGATGAAATGTTTTTGATTCGGTTGCGTCTGCAACTTGTTCTGTGTTTGCTGCATCTTGTGCAAAAGCCTTAGGTGCTGCTCCAAATAACAATAATCCTGTGATTGCAAGGATAGTAAATAGTCTTTTCATTGTCTAATAGTTAATTTATTAATTTCACGGGTTAAATATATAATAATTTTTATAAAACAAACAAGTCAGCGAAGAGAAAGATTTTAAAGTCTTTAACTTATCTAATACCTCTACGTTTAGACATCTTTTGCGTATGGCAAGTAACAAAAAAATGTTGAGTTGCAAAAATTTTATAGCCAATTTAAAATGATTATTTTTACTGTATAATTTTTTTTATAATTAACAAAAATAGTAGGGTTTTAGCATAAAATATTAAAAATTATATAAATAAAGCACCATTTAGTTATAAATAGGATTATTCCTGCTCACTTATTTCTCCCCTTAGTTGCGTCTCAAAAACAGATTTAAATGTGTTTTTTGGAATATTTTCACCCAGTAAGTACATCAATTTGGCCAAAGCTGATTCCGTTGTGATGTCACCTCCATTAATTATTCCCACTTTTTTTAACTCAATACTGGTTTCATATTGCCCCATAATGACACTTCCTGCTATACATTGGGTTACATTTATAATATGTACACCTTTATCGATTGTTTCTTTAAGTAAATTGACAAACCATTCTTCGGTTGGTGCATTTCCTGAGCCAAATGTTTCTAAAATAACGCCTTTAAGTCCTTCAATACCTAAGATACTGGCAACAACCCTTTCTGTGATTCCAGGAAAAATTTTCAATATCACAATATTACTGTCCAAACGTTTTCGAACCGTAAATGGTTTTGCTTTTTTTGGTTTAAGAATTAATTGCTTGTGAAATTTTAAATGAACCCCGCTTTCACCCAATGGAGGGTAATTAGGGGAAGTAAACGCTTCAAAATGTTCGGCATTGATTTTTGTGGTTCTGTTTGCGCGATATAATTTGTATTCAAAATATAAACAAACTTCTGAAATTATTGGCTGGTCGTTTTCTTGTGCTGCGGCAACTTCAATTGAGGTGATTAAATTTTCTTTTGCGTCTGTTCTTAAATCGCCTATTGGCAATTGTGAGCCTGTAAAAATAACAGGCTTTGAAAGATTTTCGAACATAAAACTGATTGCTGATGCGGTATAAGACATCGTGTCCGACCCATGCAGCACCACAAACCCATCGAATTGCTCATAGTTTTTTTCAATTATTTCGGCTATAAAAACCCAATTGTCGGGATTCATATTTGAAGAATCAATGGGTTCATCAAGCGAAATACTTTGGATGGTGCAATTTAGTTGATTAAGCTCAGGGATGTGTTTTAAGAGTTTATCAAAATTAAATATTTTTAAAGCTCCGGTTTTATAATCTTTAACCATCCCGATGGTTCCACCTGTGTATATTAATAGGATATGAGGAATTTTTGCCATTTTGTCTGATGCTGAATTTTGGAATAATTTATGATGTAAATTTACCGAAAATAAATACATTAATTTAAAAAAGAAAAATATGATAGGGTTTTATATTATTATAGGTTTGGTATCTTTAGTGAGTTGGTTGGTGAGCCAAAAATTAAAGAATAAATTTAAATATTATTCTGAAGTTCAGCTAGAAAATGGATTAAGCGGAAGGGAAATTGCCCAAAAAATGTTAAATGACCATGGCATTTATGATGTGAAAATTATTTCAACACCCGGCCAATTGACCGATCATTACAATCCACAAGACAAAACGGTAAATTTAAGCGAATCGGTATACGAACAGCGAAACGCAGCCTCTGCCTGCGTAGCCGCGCATGAAGTTGGGCACGCAGTTCAACATGCACAAGCTTACCAATGGTTGCAGTTGCGTTCAACTTTAGTTCCAGCAGTGAATATTTCTTCTAAATTTTCGCAATGGCTGGTTATTGGCGGATTGATTTTGGGTGCCGCATCAGGGGATTCTGGCATTGGTTTTACCATTGCAGTTATCGGACTTGCCATGATGGCGGTTGCAACTTTATTCAGCTTTATTACCTTACCGGTTGAATATGATGCCAGCAACAGAGCATTGGCTTGGCTTAAAACAAACAACATGCTTACAAACAGAGAGCAAGATGGCGCAAAAGACGCTTTAACTTGGGCTGCTAGAACTTATTTGGTTGCTGCTATTGGATCTTTGGCCATGCTGCTTTATTGGGGATTTAGCATTTTGGGAAACAGAGATTAAGAAATATTGACACAAAATAAAAAAAGCCGTTAATTCGGCTTTTTTTTATAATTTAATCTGACGGTCAATTTGTTGATCGAGCGAAATAAAGGTTTCTGTCCGGGCAACGCCTTTTATGGATTGTATTTCCTGATTGAGCAATTTCATAAGATGCTCATTGTCTTTACACATAATTTTGATAAATATGGCGTAATTTCCTGTGGTGTAATGACTTTCAATAACTTCTGGAATTTCTTTTAATCGAATAATAGCTGCGGAATATTTACTTGCGGAATCCAGAAAAATTCCGACAAATGCCAATGTTTTATAACCCAATACTTTCGGGTTGATGGTGAATTTTGAACCTATAATTAATCCGGCTGCTTCCAACTTCCGCAATCTTTGATGGATTGCCGCTCCTGATATTCCAATTTCTCTGGCGATGCTTAAAATAGGTGTTCGGGCATCTTCCATTAAATGTTTTAAGATAATCTTATCAATACCGTCGAAGTGTAACTCTTTTTCTTTCATAAGGCAGTTAACTGAAAGTAAATTTAAAAAAATAAAGGATATGAAAAATCATATCCTTTATTTATATTTCTATTTGAAATTTTACTTGTCTGTTTCAGGTTGAATTTCAAAGCTTTCCATAAAAGCAGTGGTGTAATTTCCTGAAATATAATCTGGATGGTCCATCAACTGTCTGTGGAAAGGAATCGTAGTTTTTATCCCTTCAATCACAAACTCATCCAAAGCTCTTTTCATTTTACTGATGGCTTCTTCACGGGTTTGTGCCGTTGTAATTAATTTTGCAATCATAGAATCATAGTTTGGCGGAATCGTATAGCCTGCATAAACGTGCGTGTCTACTCGAATTCCATGACCTCCCGGAATGTGCAAAGTGGTGATTTTACCCGGTGATGGCCTAAAGTCTTTATAAGGATCTTCGGCATTTATTCTGCATTCTATGGAATGTAATTTAGGATAATAGTTTTTACCGGAAATTGGAATTCCAGCCGCCACTTTTATTTGTTCATAAATTAAATCGTAGTCAATCACTTGTTCCGTAATCGGATGCTCTACCTGAATACGGGTATTCATCTCCATAAAGTAAAAATTCCGATGTTTATCCACTAAAAACTCGATGGTTCCTGCGCCCTCATAAGAGATGTATTCTGCAGCTTTTACAGCGGCTTCTCCCATTTTTTTACGCAATGCTGTAGTCATAAACGGCGAAGGTGCTTCTTCTGTCAGTTTTTGGTGACGGCGTTGAATGGAACAATCTCTTTCTGATAAATGACAAGCTTTTCCGAAGGAATCTCCAATGATTTGGATTTCAATATGGCGAGGTTCTTCAATCAGCTTTTCCATATACATCCCATCATTTCCAAAACAGGCAAATGCTTCTTGCCGGGCTGCATCCCAAGCCGTTTGAAGATTGCTTTTGGCATACACTGCCCTCATTCCTTTTCCTCCTCCGCCAGCAGTAGCTTTTAACATCACAGGATATTTCATTTCATCGGCCAATTTTTCGGCCTCTTCATAAGTTTCCAATAATCCATCTGAACCTGGTATAGTTGGTACGCCGGCTGCTTTCATGGTGGCTCTAGCTGAAGCTTTATCACCCATTTTGCTAATCATGTCTGAAGTGGCTCCAATAAATTTTATGCCATGCTCTTCGCATAATTTTGAAAATTTGGCATTTTCAGATAAAAATCCGTATCCGGGGTGAATGGCATCGGCATTTGTAATTTCGGCAGCTGCCAAAATTGCCGACATTTTAAGGTAAGATTGACTACTTGGTGGCGGACCAATGCACACCGCTTCATCCGCAAAACGAACATGTAAACTTTCAGCATCAGCAGTTGAATAAACTGCCACTGTTTTAACTCCCATTTCTCTGCAGGTTCGTATAACTCTTAAAGCGATTTCGCCTCTGTTTGCAATTAATATTTTTTTAAACATACTGTTTTCAAATTATTATAGACAACGATCAACATCAAAAAGATTTTTGAAATTTAGATCCTCATGCAAATTGGAATTAAAAATTATGATGGGTCTACCAAAAATATTGGTTGTCCGTACTCAACCGGAGTACCATCTTCCACTAATATTTTTACAATTTTTCCTGAAACTTCTGATTCAATTTCATTAAATAATTTCATGGCTTCAACCATACAAACCACTGTATGCGTACTTACAACATCACCAACTTCAACAAAAACAGGTTTGTCGGGCGATGGTCTTCTGTAAAAAGTACCTATAATTGGTGAAGTAATTTCAATATATTTTACGGCAGCTTCTGTAACAGCTGAATCTGCCACGGCAACTTGAGCAGGTGCTTGCGCAGTCATTGGGCTTGCCGCCATTTGAGGAATGCCTGATGGTGCTTGCTGAAGTATGGTAGTTTCAGTTCTTTCAGTTCCGGTTTTAATGGTGATTTTAATATCTTCCATTTCTAACTTAACTTCACTTGCGCCAGATTTGGCTACAAATTTTATCAGATTTTGAATATCTTTTAAATCCATGTTAATTTGGTTTTAAATTGTTAATTGGTTAAGAATTGTATGCCCATTTTAAGTAAATTGATCCCCATGTGAAACCACCTCCAAATGCTGCGAAAATTATATTATCTCCTTTTTTAAGTTGTTGTTCATAATCGGCCAAAAGCAATGGTAAAGTTGCTGATGTTGTGTTGCCGTAATATTGAATGTTCATCATTACTTTTGAACTTTCCAGCTCGATTCTGTTCGCCGTTGCTTCAATAATGCGCTTATTTGCTTGATGTGCGGCGAGCCATTGAATCTTATCATTGGTTAAATTGTTGCGCTCCATTATTTTAACAGCTGCGTCGGCCATATTGAAAACTGCATTTTTAAACACCGTTTTACCGTCTTGAAAAATAAAATTTTCTTTATTATCTATCCCTTCTTTGGTTAAAGGATTCAAAGACCCACCCGCTTTTACCAGTAAAAATTCTCTTCCGGCTCCATCACTTCTCAAATATTCATCTTGTAATCCGAGACCTTCATTATTTGGTTCAAATAAAACTGCTCCGGCTCCGTCTCCAAATATAATACATGTTGACCGATCTGTATAATCAATCATGGAAGAACATTTGTCGGCTCCAATAAGCAGCACTTTTTTGTACCTACCAGATTCAATATATTTTGCGGCAACAGACATTCCATATAAAAAACTTGAGCAGGCCGCTTCCAAATCGAAACCAAAAGCATTTGTTGCGCCAATTTCAGTTGCTACAAATGCAGCTGTGGCTGCAGCTTGCATATCTGGTGTAGCGGTACATACAATAACGAGTTCAATTTCTTTGGGATCTAATTTTTTCTTATCAAGCAACTGTTGAGCCGCTTTAATTGCCATAAATGAAGTTCCCTTTCCCTCGCCTTTTAAAATTCTTCGTTCTTTAATTCCTGTTCTTGTGGTGATCCACTCATCGTGCGTATCCACCATTTTCTCTAACATTTTATTTGTTAAAATGTCTTCAGGAACATATTTTCCAACTGCAGTGATCACCGCGGTAACTCTCGTCATATTTTACCCTTTTTTATTAAAAAAAAGAATTTCAAAGAAATGAAATTATTTTTATTTCTAACTGCTTTTTATCAGTTTTGATCGATTTTACGCTTAAATGTAAAAAAAAACTCTCAATATGAGAGTTTTTATCGTTATTTTAAAATAACTGATTATGCTTTAATTTCTTCTACTGAATCAATTACAATTTGGCCTCTGTAGTACAATTTCCCTTCATGCCAATGCGCTCTGTGGTACAAATGCGCCTCACCTGTTGTTGGGTCAATAGCTACTTGCGGAGCTACTGCTTTGTAATGAGTTCTTCTTTTATCTCTTCTTGTTTTTGATATCTTTCTTTTAGGATGTGCCATTACTCTTATTTTTTTCTATTAATATATTCTTTAATTTATTCCACCTAGGATCAATTTCCCTATTTTTATTTTCTTCTTGTTGTTCTTCCTGATTTTCTTCTTCTGCCTCTTCGTCTTCTGCTTTAATTTCAAATTCCTTTAACTTTTCTAAAATCTCTGAGTGAAGAGAACCATCAATTACGCCCGGATGTATTCTTTTTAATGGCACTGCCAAAACTATTGCTTCATAAATGTATTGTGCAACATTTATTTTGCTTTCAGAAAACGGTATGATTAATAACTCTTCGTTTTCATCATTAAATTCATCTCCAAATTTTACAATTAAATGGATGTTTGCATCAATCGGTTGATGAAATAACTCGGTAGTTAAATCACAAGCCACTTCAACCCAGCCCGAAAAAACAAAATCCAATTCTAAAATTGTTGTATTTTTTAATAATGACACCGCTACTTTTACGTTTGAATCGTAAAATTCATCATAGTTAAAAAAATCAAAGAACTTCTTGTCAATGGTGTATTCAAACTGATGAATTCCTTCTTTTAAACCAATAAAAGAAATGTCAAACTCCTTTAAATCTTTCATTTTGAACTTCAATTTGAGCGTGCAAAGATATAAAATTATAAAATATATACTAAAATAAATGCTTAATATTTATCTATTTTCTTTTTGATGCGTACTTTTTAAAGTGTTTTCAGTCAAACTCTTATATTCTCGCCTTGTTTTAAAAATTTGAATACCGCTAAAAACGGCTTCTTTAAAGGAATTTATGTTCGCTAAATCCTTCCCTGCGATATCGTAAGCCGTGCCGTGATCGGGCGAAGTTCTCACTTTATTTAGGCCGGCGGTAAAATTAACGCCTTCCCCAAACGACAATGCTTTAAATGGCGCCAAACCCTGATCGTGATACATGGCTAAAATGCCATCAAAATTTTTATAGCTTTCCGATCCAAAAAAACCATCAGCAGCATAAGGTCCATAAACCAATTTACCTTCATTTTGTATTTCGGCGATGGTTGGCCGTATCATTTCATCATCTTCAGTACCAATAACACCGTGATCGCCGCAATGCGGATTCAATCCCAGTATGGCAATTTTAGGTTTGGATATGGCAAAATCCTGTACCAATGTTTTATATAAGATGGCTACTTTTTCTTTTATTAAATCGGGGGTAATTGATTCTGCGACTTTTGAAACCGGAATGTGGCCTGTAATTAAGCCAATTCGCAAAGTATCGGACATCAAAATCATTAAACTTTTTCCTTTCAATTTCGATTCTAAATACTCTGTATGTCCGGGGAATTTAAATGCTGAAGACTGAATGTTCTCCTTATTAATAGGAGCCGTTACCAACAAATCAATTTCACCCTTGGCCAAAGCATCGGTTGCAGCTTCAAGCGATAAAAATGCGTATTTTCCTGATTCGGCAGTGGCTGTTCCCAAATTAACTTCAAATTCATCTTTCCATAGATTCAATACATTGAACTTCCCATGAATAGCGGCGTCAACTTGTCGTATCCCGTTAAAAAGCAGATTGATGTCCATATTTTTTTTATAGGCCGTAATTAATTTGGCTGAACCAAATAATACAGGTGTACAAAAATCGAACATCCGTTTATCCAAAAAGGTTTTCAAAATAATTTCTATGCCTACGCCATTAAAATCCCCTATAGAAATTCCCAATGTTATTTTTTCAGATTTGTCCATAAATCAGGTTTATTATACTTAAATTTGAATCATCAAAAGTAGTCAATTAAATTGAAAAAAATATGTTTACAGGTATAATAGAAAGTGTTGGGTTTGTTAAAAACCTGAAGCAGGAAAAAGAAAATCTTCATATCACCATTGAAAGTAATTTCACTTCCGAATTAAAAATAGACCAAAGTATTGCACATGATGGCGTATGTTTAACCATTGTGAACTTAGAAGGCAAGGAATATACTGTGACCGCCATAAAAGAAACGCTTGACAAATCGAATTTGAAATATGTGACTGTAGGATCTGAAATAAATTTAGAACGTGCCATGATTCTTGGCGCCAGATTGGACGGACATATTGTGCAAGGACATGTGGACCAAACAGCGGTTTGCACAAATATTGTTGATGAAAACGGAAGCTGGGTGTTTAGTTTTGAATATGACAATGCCCACAATAATATCACCATTGAAAAAGGCTCCATCACCATAAACGGCGTAAGCTTAACGGTGGTGAATTCCCGAAAAAACAGTTTTTCTGTGGCTATTATTCCTTATACCTATGAATTTACGAATTTCCACACGTTTAAAATTGGAACCGTGGTAAATTTAGAATTTGATGTAATTGGCAAGTATGTGGCCAGGTTGTTGGAGAAATAATTATTGCTTTTTTCTTTTCAAGGTATAAATACCATATACAACGCCAGAAACCAATAACAGCGATAAACCGCCGTCAATGGGCAATCCAGGAGGAGGAGGAGGAGCATTAGAAAGCTCAGGTTTGGGCGGCTTGGGTTCTGAATATGCCGCTACACCAATGAGCATAAAACTAAAACACAGTATGAATACCTTAACTTTTTTTCTATTCATTTTGGGGTTGAATATGTTGCAAACTTAATAAAATTGTACTAATATATTTATTATTAATTTTTAATTACTGTATTTTGAACGTTCGCCAGTAAATTTTATTGTGAATTTGAAATATTCAATTATCAATTTCACTTAATAAATCTTCAGGGTTTTGCGCTTTCTTAACAAAAGTCACATTAAAATTAAGTAATTTTATAATTGGTTACCTCCTTTTTGTGGTCAAATATATATTTATTATTTCCATACACAATCACAAATCAAAATTAATAAACAAAGTGCTCATTTTTTAGCACAAACGGTTAATTTAATGTAAATAATTAATAAAAATCTGGTTCAAAACATAAAAAATGGTTAAACTTTTCAATGAAATTATCGTCTTTAAGAAAAGTTAAAACAAAACCCGTTTTACGATAAAACGGGTTTTAAAATTATTTCACATAATGCTATTTAAATCAACAAATATATCTTTTAAAGTGTTGGGATTTTCAGCACTATCGGTGCAATTTTATTGACTGTCCCAACCGTTACGGTGATTAAAGCTGATTCATAATCATCATAAGATTCCTGGTTCACTATTTTCAATTTATAATCTCCTGCAGCAAGTCCCTGAATTAAAAAGTCACCTTCTGCATTGGTGCCGGTTTCTGTTACATATAAACCGCCAGTTGTATAAACCTGAACCATCGCATTTTCTAAATTGTTAAAAACGCTTAATCCATTCACTAAAAACTCTCCTGAAACATTGCCTTCAATAGATCCTGAATTCACTTCGGCATTCACCCTGATCACAGGT
>JAUSOJ010000244.1 GCA_030656195.1 Lutibacter sp. | reverse complement strand
CTTCAAAGTCTTGCTCCTGTAGCGGGCAAAGGAATGCTTTTTCATTCTCTAATGCAGGTTGAATATTTAAGTTCATAATAATTTCATTAATGGTTTTTTACTGTGTATTTATTGTATGTATTTGCAAAGTAAATTTTTATAATCAATATTATCATTTTTTAATCAATCAATTAAAAAACCCAAAAGAAGATTCTTTTGGGTTTTCATTTAAAAAATAAAGTTTGATTTATATTAAATAGTTGCCGCTAAATATTCGCGATTTAAACGGGCAATATTTTCAATTGAAATTCCTTTCGGACATTCTATTTCACAAGCTCCGGTATTGGTACAGTTACCAAATCCTTCCAAGTCCATTTGAAAAACCATATTTTTAACACGTTCTTTCGCTTCAACTTTTCCTTGTGGCAATAAAGCAAATTGTGAAACTTTGGCCGCTACAAACAACATAGCGCTTGAGTTTTTACAACTGGCAACACAGGCTCCGCAACCAATACAAGAAGCAGCATCCATAGATAAATCGGCATTGTGCTTAGAAATTGGAATTGAATTTGCATCTTGTGTATTTCCTGATGTGTTCACAGAAATATAACCTCCAGCTTGCTGTATACGCTCAAAAGCCATACGGTCAACCACCAAATCTTTTATGACCGGAAAAGCATTTGCTCTAAAAGGTTCAATATAAATAGTGTCGCCATCTTTAAACATACGCATATGCAACTGACAGGTTGTAATTCCTCTGTCCGGTCCGTGCGCTTCTCCATTGATTTGTAAAGAACACATTCCACAAATACCTTCTCGGCAATCGTGATCAAAAGCTATCGGTTCTTCATCTTTCGCAACCAGGCTTTCGTTTAAAACATCCATCATTTCTAAAAATGACATATGTTCTGAAATATCAGTTACTTTATATTCAACCATTCGACCTTTGTCTTGTGGTCCTTTTTGTCTCCAAATTTTTAACGTTAAATTCATAATGTCTTCTTATTTGTATGAACGAGTTTTTAATTCGATATCTTTAAATTCTAATTGTTCCTTGTGCAAAATAGCTTCGCTAGGTTTTCCTGTATATTCCCAAACAGAAACATGCGCAAAATTAACATCATCTCTTTTTGCTTCTCCATCTTCTGTAACGTGTTCTTCACGGAAATGACCTCCACAAGATTCTTCGCGTTCCAAAGCATCTTTTGCAAACAATTCACCCAACTCTAAGAAATCGGCAACTCTGCCCGCTTTTTCAAGCTCTTGATTAAATTCGTTTAAACTTCCTGGAACTTTTACATTTTTCCAGAAGTCATCTCTAATTTCCTGAATCTCTACGATGGCTTCTTTCAACCCTTTTTCATTTCGGGCCATACCAACTTTATTCCACATTACTAAACCAAGTTTTTTGTGGTAATAATCGACAGTATGTGTTCCTTTGTTGTTGATAAAGAAATTTAATTGGTCTTTAACCGATTTTTCAGCTTCATCAAATTCAGGAGAATCTGTTTTTATTTTTCCGGTTCTGATATCATCAGCCAAATAATCGCCAATAGTGTAAGGCAATACAAAATAACCATCGGCCAATCCTTGCATCAATGCAGATGCGCCCAATCTGTTTGCGCCGTGATCAGAGAAATTTGCTTCTCCAATACAGTACAAACCAGGAACTGTGGTCATTAAGTTATAATCAACCCAAACACCGCCCATAGTATAGTGCGTTGCAGGATAAATCATCATCGGGGTTTTGTATGGATTTTCATCAATGATTTTCTCATACATCTGGAATAAGTTTCCGTATTTTTCTTCAATAACGGCTGCTCCTAATTCAGTAATTTTCTCTGCTGATGCATTATTTATACCGTGTATTTTAGCTTGTTCAGTTCCATAACGTTTAATCGCTGCGGCAAAATCCAAATAAACTGCTTCACCTGTTGCATTTACGCCAAAACCAGCATCACAGCGCTCTTTTGCAGCTCTTGAAGCAACATCACGAGGCACCAAGTTACCAAATGCAGGATATCTTCTTTCCAAGAAATAATCCCTGTTTTCTTCAGCAATTTGAAGTGGTTTTAATTTCTTTTGCTGAATCGCCTGTGCGTCTTCTATTTTTGCAGGAACCCAAATTCTTCCATCATTACGCAAAGATTCAGACATCAAGGTTAATTTTGACTGATAATCACCCGATCTTGGAATACAAGTTGGGTGAATTTGCGTGAAACAAGGATTTGCGAAAAACGCTCCTTTTTTATGTATTTTCCAGGCAGCGGTTGCGTTGGAACCCATTGCGTTGGTTGATAAGAAATAAACGTTTCCGTAACCGCCAGTTGCAATAACAACTGCGTGTGCAGAATGGCGTTCAATTTCGCCGGTAATTAAATCACGGGCTATAATGCCTCTTGCTTTTCCGTCGATTTTCACCACGTCAAGCATTTCGTGACGGTTAAACATTTCTATTTTTCCGCGTGCAATTTGACGATTCATTGCTGAATAAGCGCCTAATAACAATTGTTGGCCTGTTTGCCCTTTCGCGTAAAAAGTACGTGAAACCAACACACCACCAAACGAACGGTTGTCAAGCAATCCGCCATAATCACGTGCAAAAGGAACTCCTTGAGCCACACATTGGTCAATAATATTTCCCGAAACTTCAGCCAAACGGTACACATTCGCTTCACGTGAACGATAATCACCACCTTTTACAGTATCATAAAATAAGCGATAGTTTGAATCACCATCACCCATATAGTTTTTTGAAGCATTGATTCCGCCTTGTGCGGCAATTGAATGTGCACGACGAGGTGAATCTTGGTAAGCAAAAGCTTTTACGCTATAACCCAACTCGGCTAAAGTAGCTGCAGCAGAGCCTCCTGCCAAACCTGTTCCAATAACAATAATATCTATATTGCGTTTGTTGGCTGGGTTTACCAAGTTTATTTTGTCTTTATATAATGTCCATTTATCTTTTATTGGACCTTCTGGTATTCTTGAATTTAAAGTCGTCATAATTTTATAAGATTAATGGTTAAAATAGTGAAACAATGCGATGATAATAAATCCTGCAGGAATAGCAATTGCGTAAATTTTACCCAATGTCTTTACACATTTTGTGTATTTATTTAAACCAATCGATTGAAACGCTGATTGAAAACCATGTAATAAGTGCAATGCCAATAAAACAAAGGCTATTACATAAGCGCCAACTCTTAATGGGTTGGTGAATTTGTGCTGCAATTCCGCAAAATACCTCGTTGGATCTTCCGGTAAAAATTCAATGTATTTGTAGTTCATTTCTGGAAACCAGAAATCGATAAAGTGCAATACAAGAAAAGCTAAAATAACGCCGCCGCTAATTGCCATATTTCTTGACATCCAAGAAGCATTTGCAGCGCCATTGTATTTCACATATTTAACACTTCGTGATCCTCTATTCTTTAACTCCAACACAAATCCCATCACAAAGTGAAAAACAACACCAAAAATTAAAATGGGCTGCATTAAAAATTGCACTAAAAAATTTGTTCCCATAAAATGGGACAATTCATTAAATACATTTTCACTGAATAATGAAGTTATGTTTACCGTTAAATGAATAAGTAAGAAAATAATAAGGAAAAGTGCAGACAAAGCCATCGCCACTTTCCTTGCGATTGATGAAGATAAAAATCCGCTCATTTTTTAAATAAATTTTTAGAAAGTAACAAAGATACCAATTCATTTTTTGTATGAAAACATATGGAAACATAATTTAGTCACAAGTCTTTATTTAGAATGATTATAAGGAATATATTTCTTAAATATTAAAAAGCTGTCAGATTGAGCATTATATATAAAACATTCAATACCACAAATGACATTGAAAAATTGAATATTTATGTCTTTAAAAAAATGAAAGAATTAAAAATTAAATCTGGGATTTACAATGGTGTTAAACATGGATCCGAATGAATAATTTAAACCAACACTTAAAAAGTAATTATAGCCCGATTTTACTTGTTTTTGGCTCAACAGCAATTCTTCTAATGACAAATCGCCCGCAGCCAAATTTATTTGATTGTTGGTAATGTCATAATTTCCGCTAACATTAAATGACAAGCCTTTTACAATCCTGAAATTGGTTCCCAAATAAAATGAAAATGCATTTAAAGACGGATCCTTTAAATAACTTTCATAGGATGCCTGACTTGTAATGCTGCCCCATTTTTGTTTTATGCTTCCGCCCAAACTTAGGTTATGTTCCCACAAAAACTCCTTTTCTTTATTAAAAATGGTTCTCTCATTGTAATTGGTATGTATGCCGCCAATTTTATAGCCTAATGTCAATTGTTTTTTAGAAGATTCTTTATACGAAAAGAAATTGTACTCAATTGCAGGTTTTAAAGAACCGTAAAATGCCTTGTTGCGATAGGTAGATTTACCGGTCTCAGCAAATGCTCCTGCCGACCAATGATCATTAATGCTTAGCACATCATATAAAGTTAGATTTGAAGATTGTTGACTTGAAATAATGTCGGTTCCGTCATAAGTATAAACCGATCTACTATCATTAAAACTTCCTCTTAAATAAAATTTATTTTTATCGGTAACCTGTTTGGCGGTTACGCTAAAATTTAAACTTCGGGTTTTATTTGATTCTTGTCCCTGAAAATAGCCTCGAAGCCCAAGATCAAAAACCCATTTATTCCAAATATCTTTTTGGGCTATAACATCAACTTCTTCTTTCTTTTTCATTTCAACCGATATTTTATCATGAGCGCCATTTTTTAACCAATAGCGCACCAAACCAAGTTTGGTATATTTCAAAATCATTTCTCTAATTTCACTGTCTGTGCTATCAGAATTGGTCGAAAAAGTTAATTTATCCTGAATTTCTTTGTAGTTGTTTTGACCGATGAATTCAATTTCATAGATGATTCCGCCGCTGCCATTTACCTGAGTTCGAAATAACAAATGAGCATCGGCATCCTTTTGATCTCTAACAAACTCAACAAAGTCTAGGTTTTGTTTGATATAGGTAATGTCGCAATAATTACAGTTCAGGAAAATTTTAAGGGTTGATTCGTTGTTTTTGGAAAATAGATTGCAACTTGCCATTAAGGCAAGCAACATTATCGTTTTTTTCATAGCGTTTTTTAATTATTTTTTTAAATCGGAACTAATATACAATTTTAAAAACACCACAATACTAACAAAAAGTTAAAATGGCATTATGGATGTAAAACACCAAATTAAATTGGGCGTTTTACATTTAATTTACTCAATCATTTTTTTATTTGAAGGAATTAAACATTTATGGTTCTTCCAAGAATGAAGCAATGCTTGGGCAGGAATTAATTCCCCGTCACAAGTCAAATAATTTCCAACAGTGTCCTTTTTAATGACTTTTAAATCGCCCTTTAAAATAGCATTAACAATTTTTAGGGTAAGTTCATTGCTATCTGTTGAAATTCCTTTTTTTGTAAAACCCAATCCTACTTTATTATTGAATAAATCCATTTCTTTTGAAGCTTGATCCGGCAAAATTCCATCTTCAAATTTATTCTTTTTAAACGTTTTATAATTGGCTTTTTCATGCGCTTTCCCCAAAGAAAGTGCGGCACATTTTCCAATTTTTTGGTGCAATCTTGCCATCCAATAAGCATGGCGAAAAGCATCTACTTGTCCGCCGGCAATATCTTTGTCCAACAAATCAGTTTTGGCAATAGAATCGGAAACTCTGGTGGCTTCAAAAGAAATTTCCGAAGCCTTTTTGGCTTTAAACGGATGAAACACCACCCACATTTTATGCGGCGCGGATTGCTGCCAAAATTGTTTCCAATTTGATTGTGCGCTTAATTGGGTGCTTAATAAAATGAATACAATAATAAATGTGCGTTTGTTCATGTGTTCTATTTCACCTCAAAAACCTTTTTATCATCCCCTATTTTAACAAAGTATTTTCCTTTTAATAAATAGTACGAACCGTTTTTAGCTTTTTTTATTTCAGCTGATTTGTATTTTTTCAGATAGGCGTTTTTTCCTTTTTCTGAATAAGACAAATCATATTCGGCAAAATTAAATCCTTTATCTGCGGGAACTGAAAATCTGTTTAATTCAATGCCATCTTCTGAAGTGATAATTACATCAAAAGTTCCATCATTTGAAACATAAAAAGGAATGCTTATTTTAGGCTCGCTAACTTCATTCCAGGCGCCCCATGAAGTTCCCCAACGCGGCGAATGTTTTACTTCCGGAATTTCCAAAATGGTTATTGGTTTGTCTTTTATGGTTTTATATTGCTGTAAGGCAGCAATGTTTGCTTTGTAAATTGAGCGCCCGTGTGTTCCAATAACCAAGTCTTTTGCTTCAGTTTGAATCACCAAATCATGAACCGCCACTTTTGGCAATCCGTTTGAAAACGCTTGCCAATTTTCACCTTTATCAAAGCTTACATAAACGCCATTATCGGTTCCCGCATATAAAATTGCTTCATCTTCGGGATCTTCTTTGATCACATTTACGGGAGAATTCGGTAAATTTCCGCTGATGCTTTTCCAAGTGCTTCCGCTGTTTTCACTTAAAAAAAGATAAGGTTTAAAATCATCGCTTCGGTAACCGTTTAAGGCAACATAAACACGTTCTTTTTCATGTTGCGAGGCAATAACGCGAGAAACCCAAAGTTCTTGCGGCAAGTTGTTTGAAATTATGGTCCAGCTACTGCCGCTGTTGGTGGTGACATTTACATAACCATCATCGCTTCCCACATAAATATAGCCAAATTGAAACGGACTTTCAGAAATGGCGCTGATTGTTCCAAAAGGCACATTTCCTTTTTTTCCGCCAGTGGTTAAATCTCCTGAAATTGCTTCAAAAGTTTCGCCTTTATTCATAGAGCGCAACAATTTATTGGCGCCCATATATAAAATATCCTGATTGTGTTTTGACAATAAAATGGGTGCTTGCCAATTGTAACGATAGGGTGAATCACCCAATTCATGCATTGGATGAATGGAAATACGTTCTTTTGTTTTTAAATTTACCCGAAAATAATAGCCAAATTGCGAACCTGCATACACAATATTATGGTCTCTGTTATCAATTTGAACCTGCATTCCGTCACCGCCGCCAATACTTTTATAAGGATAATCGCCGCTGGCTTCCCATCTTTTTGAAGCTTTGTAGTTACTTGGGCCAACCCAAACGCCATTGTCCTGCAAACCGCCAAACACATTATAAGGTTTCTGATTGTCAACATTTACAGAATAAAATTGTCCAACAGCAGGCTGGTTATTTTTGATCCAGTTTTTGCCGTCATCATAAGTAATGTTAACACCGCCGTCATTTCCGTTGATGATGTGTCCGTTTAAGATCGGGTTTATCCATAAAGCCTGATGATCTGCGTGGAGATTTTCCTGATCCATAGAAGTAAAACTTTTTCCGCCATCGTCAGATTTCAATAAAGGAACGCCGCCAATATATATTTTGTTTTCGTTGGAAGTGTTTACGGCAATAATTCCAAAATAGTAGCCATAAGAACTGTAAACATCATCCAAATAATTTTCATGCGTTTTTTTCCAAGTTTTTCCGCCATCTTCTGATTTGTAAACTTCGGCGCCGATAACTTCGGAATTCAACAAAACAAAATTGGCGTCTTCCAAATATGTTGCCAAATCACTTGGCTTAATTTTTCCTTTTTTCACCAATGATTTTACGCTTTTAGCGCTATATTGTTTGTCGAAATTGTTGTCTTTTAAATAAGTGTCCAAATTTTTATCATCCAATTTCAAAAATTCATCAACACCCATTTGTTTGAAATCATTTTTTTTCAAACCTTCACCTTCTTCCTTTTTCACTTCAGGTCTTCTGTTTTGATTGTCGAGCAATGCATAAACAACTTCATCATTAAAAGCGGCAAGTCCAATTCGTCCAACACCGCTGCCTGTAGGAAAACCACTTTTTTCCTCGGTTAATTTTGTCCAGGTTGCCCCTTCATCAATACTTTTATAAATGCCCGAATTTACTCCGTCTCCGTCAAAATCCCAAGCTTTTCTTCCTCTTTCCCATGAGGCGGCATACAAAATATTCGAATTTGTTGGTGAAGCGCTAATGTCAATAA
>JAUSOJ010000230.1 GCA_030656195.1 Lutibacter sp. | reverse complement strand
GATCAGGCTAAAATCAACTTCAAAAATAAGAATTGGGCAAGTATTGAATATCCGCAGTTAAAAGCTACTGTACATTTAACCTACAGGCCTGTAAATAATGATTTAGACGAAATTTTGAAGGAAGTTGAAAAATTAACTTTTGAACATACCATAAAAGCCGATGCTATTAATGCAGTTCCCTATGAAAACTTAGGAAAAAGGGTTTTCGCAAAATTGTATAATATTGAAGGAAGTGTTGCTACAAATATTCAATTTAGAGCAACCGACAGCGTGAAACATGTGCTTTCCGGAGCTTTGTATTTTTATTCACGTCCAAACTTTGATTCTATTGTGCCTGCCATAAAATATGTTGAAAAAGACATAATTCATTTAATTGAAACACTGGAATGGAAAAATCAACAGTAAATAATTTTAAATACACAAAAACTATTAGAATTTGGTTGATCATTGGTTTGATTATGTTAATTGGCCAAGTTGTAACAGGAGGCATTACGCGTTTAACCGGATCGGGATTGTCTATCACCAAATGGGATATTATTACCGGCGTTATTCCGCCTTTAAACGCCGAAGATTGGGAAAATGAATTCGAGCTTTATAAAGAAACACCGCAATTCCATAAAATTAATTCAACATTTACCCTGCAAGATTTTAAATTTATTTATTTCTGGGAATATTTTCACCGGCTTTGGGTTCGTTCGCTTGGATTTGTATTTCTAATCCCATTTATCATTTTTGCGGTTAAAAAGCAACTCGATTTTTACCTGGTTAAGCGGCTGGCCATTGTTATTTTGTTAACCATATTAACCGCTTCAGCAGGTTGGATTATGGTGCAAAGCGGTTTGGTAAACAGGCCTTGGGTAAATGCCTACAAACTCACCATTCATTTTACTTTGGCGGTGTTGGTGGTATGGGCGCTGGTTAAAACGGTGTCGGATGTTTATTTATTGGGGAGCAAATCCCTTATTGCTTCAAAAAGAATAGTTTCCTATGTAATTGGCATTGCATTTTTACAAATGATAGTTGCCGGGATTATGGCCGGAATGCGCGCCGGATTGTATTATCCTACCTGGCCCGATATGAATGGGGAATTTGTTCCCGGTGTATTGCGAAATTCAACAAATTGGGATTGGCACAATATGATTAATTACGATTCTTATTTAT
>JAUSOJ010000224.1 GCA_030656195.1 Lutibacter sp. | reverse complement strand
TCGCCTGAAGCGTCTTTAAATTGGTCTAATTGCGACATAAATATGATGATTGCCAAGCCATTCACGAATCCAAATATTACGGGATGCGGAACCAGTCTCATCAACTTGCCCAATTTTAAAACGCCTGCCAAAACCTGAATTACACCGGCTAAAATAACCGTTGCAAAAACATATTCAACGCCGTGGGATTTAGCCAAAACCACAATAACAACGGCAATGGCACCTGTTGCGCCTGAGATCATTCCTGGTCTTCCACCAAAAATGGAAGTTACCAATCCCATCACAAAAGCGGCATAAAGTCCTGTTAAAGGAGACAATCCGGCAATTAAAGCAAAAGCGACAGCTTCTGGAACCAATGCCAATGAAACTGTTAATCCCGACAATACTTCTGTCTTAAAGTTGACTTTTTGTTTGAAATCGAAAATGTTTAAATGTTTTTTCATTTATAGTTAGCGTAGTTTGTGAGCCATTAAATGCTCAATAATAATTTTTTATATGAAGGATTGTGCAATAAATTAAATCCGAAGAATAGAAAGCATTAACTTAATTGCTTCAAGGTGGTGTAATTGCAAGAAAATTTAAATTGTATGTAATTTGAAAATCCTTCATTTTTTTGAAGTGGCGAAATTAAGCCATATTAACGGAATAAAGAAATAAAAAAGTTAAAAAATGAGCTAAAACGATTTCTAAAAATAACTATTGAATATAGAATCACAAAAATATCGCTTTAGGCAGCATATCAAGATAAAAAAAAGAGGCTGTGTGGGCAGTCTCTCTTTCCTAACGTAAATTAATTAATCAAACACTTATTTATTGGGATATTAAAACAACTTGCGTTATTGGATTTGCCGTTCTTGAAGAAACTTGAACCTCGTTTAAATTTTGGTATTCAAAATTTAATAGTTTAGGCAAATTTTGTATGGATGGATTTATTTTTCCGGTAAATTTATTGTTAAAAAGCAATAAGGTTTCCAGTTTTGAAAGCTGACTAAATTCAGCTGGTATTGTTCCTTCAAATAAGTTGTTGGCCAAAGAAAGTTCTGTTAAATTTGATAAGGTTCCTATTTGTGCAGGAAGCATTCCAATCATTGCATTGTCAAACAAACTTAAAGTTTTTAGGTTTTTTAAATTTTTAACGGAAGGCGAAATGATTCCGGTTAAATTATTGCTGCTTAATTGCAATATTTCAAGACTTGAAATGTCATAAATTGATTCAGGTAAATTTCCACTGATAAAATTGTTGAATAACACCAATTCTTTAAGGTTTTTCAAATTTCCAATGGCAGAAGGAATTTGGCCTTCCAACTGATTCATAAACAATTGGATGGTGACCAATGATGTGATGGTTGCAAGTTCGGCAGGAATTGTGCCGCTTATTTTATTGAAGCCTAAATTTAAATGACGCAACGATTTTAAATTGCCGATTGTGACAGGAATTGGGCCGGTTAAATTATTCATGCTTAAATTAATCTCGGTTACTGTATTATTTTCAACAGTGATGCCGTTCCAAGTAGCAACATCTTTGGTTAAATCCCAATTAATGTTCCAAGTGGTGCCTTTGGTAGATTTATATAAATCCAATAAGGCGCTTTTTTCCAAATCCGAAATTTGTGAGAAGGCGATAGGCGATAACGCCAGTATAAATGAGATTGTAAGTGCTAATTTTTTCATCGTCTTTGGGATTTAGGGGTTAATTTTTTTAAATTCCTAATGCTAAGGTAATTAAACAATTTGAAACCACCAAATTTATTTTTACCATTTATACAAAAATTTATACCGTTTATATATAAAAAGACTCTTTTTGTTGATAAACACTAAATTTAGATGCATTAAAAATACAATGTTCTCGCAAAATCCCAACGCCAAAAAAAATACTATCTTTGCATAAAAATTAAAGAAAATCTATTTATGAAGCTAGCAATTTTAGCCATTGGTGCGCATCCTGATGATGTTGAATTGGGGTGTGGCGCAACCATCGCAAAAGAAATTTCATTGGGAAAAAAGGTTGGAATTTTAGATTTGACCAAAGGAGAATTGGGCACCAGAGGTTCGGCTGAAATTAGGGCAGATGAAGCGAAAAATGGCGCAAAAATTTTAGGGGTTGCCATAAGGGAGAATTTGGGTTTTGCCGATGGATTTTTTGTGAATGATGAAAAACACCAACTCGAAGTGATTAAAATAATTCGAAAATACAAACCTGAAATCGTTTTATGCAATGCTTTTGATGATCGGCATATTGACCATCCAAAAGGCAGTAAATTGGTTTCTGATGCTTGTTTTTTATCGGGTTTGGTAAAAGTTGAAACCGAACTGGATGGCATAAAGCAAGAAGCTTGGCGGCCAAAGTTTGTGTATCATTATATTCAGTGGAAGAACTTAGAACCCGATTTTGTGGTGGATGTTACCGGATTTATAGATTTAAAAATGGAAGCGGTAAAAGCATACAGTTCCCAGTTCTATGATCCGAACAGCACAGAGCCCAGCTCGCCAATTTCAAGCAAAAACTTTTTGGACAGTGTGCTGTACAGGGCGCAGGATTTGGGAAGATTGGTAGGTGTGGAGGCTGCAGAAGGCTTCAATACAGAGCGTTATGTGGCCGTAAAATCTTTTGATAATTTAGTGTAAAAATGTTTGCAGAAAAACAGAAATGTTTTACATTTGCATCCGCAAGTTATATGGTGGTTGTAGCTCAGCTGGTTAGAGCATCGGTTTGTGGTACCGAGGGTCGCCGGTTCGAACCCGGTCTTCCACCCAAAATTAAAGGTCTGTTTTTCAGACCTTTTTTTGTGGAATAAGGCGAAATCCGGAGACTGATTTCTATCAGAACAGAAATCTGACGTTCAAAAATCCAAAATCGGCTATTATAAAATCAATATTTTATTAAAAACGTCTCGCCCGTGTTTCGTTTCTGCAATTAAGGCAGCTAGCCATATGTTCGCCGGCAGCAGTATCTATTATTTATTTCAAAACAACTTCAATTTTTTTTGAGGATTTCTTCCTGGCATTCCAAATCGTAAAATGCGACTAAGCTGTCCAATTTCTGCTTGGCTCTGCATACGCCACAGCCTTCAGTTTTCTGGCCAACTTGAAGCGCATCTTTCATTCAAGGGTTTAAATTTATTTGGTATGATATGTTTTTTTTGCGTAATCTAATGCATCTTTAAAAGTGTCAAATATTTGGTCAGGACTGATG
>JAUSOJ010000220.1 GCA_030656195.1 Lutibacter sp. | reverse complement strand
ATCAAATGCTTATTGTTT
Source organism: Lutibacter sp. (assembly GCA_030656195.1). GTDB lineage: Bacteria > Bacteroidota > Bacteroidia > Flavobacteriales > Flavobacteriaceae > Lutibacter. The sequence goes on along the minus strand of JAUSOJ010000220.1, from coordinate 84,103 downwards.
CATTGGTTTTATGGCCGGTGCTTTTTCTCTTTGAAGTTAAGCCAACATCGGGAGATTGGATGGCCATACTCGCTTTGGCTTTATTTACAACAGCGGTTGGACATACGCTTTTTGTGAGAAGCTTCAAAAATTTTTCCATCGGAACTGCAAGTATTATGAGCAGCATTCAGCCTGTATATGGCGTTTTATTCGGATTGTTTTTGTTGAAAGAAATTCCATCAGAAAATACTTTAATAGGTGGATTCTTGATTCTTTCGACCGTAGTTATTGAAAGTGTTCAGTCAAATAAAAGGAAATAATATGGAATTTTTTAGAATTATTGACAAACAAACTACTGAAGAACAACTTCAATCCAAAATACATCCAAAAAGTATCGGAGAATTTAATGAAACGATGTTGTTTCTTGAAAATATTGAAAACAATTTTATGGGATTGACGCTTTGGGGCGAATTCAACATCAGTTACGATAAAATAAATGGCGGTGTTCGGTTTGCTTTATTGGATTGTCCGAATGCATTAACTTGGACAATTACTGCCGATTTTCCTCCTGAAAAAGACAAAATAATTTTGCATTGCACCATAAACAGAATTGAAAAACCTATCGAATTTATTGAGGAAATTGAAGAATTTTTGGCGGAATGGGAAAAAGGAATTACTTCTTGTTTTTAATAAACAAAAAGGCAAGTCCAACTTTAAAATAATTAATTACTGTACCACGCTGCTGTTTTTTCAGACCCGTCTTAAAATCTCAATCAAAAAAAACACATTTATTGAAAATGTGTGAATTATGTAAGTAATTCATAAAAAAGTGTAACTCATTCGCAATTGAGGTACTTAGCTTTGTCATCAAATGAAAATGCTGGGAAAACCAAATAAAAAACATACCTTTGGCCCCTTAATTAATTAACCCTAAAATCATAATACATGAAAAAAATTATTTTTAGCTTTATACTATTCGTAGCTATAACAGCAAATGCTCAAGAAAAAGAATACAACCAATGGTCTGTTGAGGCAGAAGCAGGGGTTCACAAACCAGCCGAGCCTTTCGCTCCAGGGTATTTCACTTCAACTCCAAGTTTATGGCAAGGTGGTCTTGGCGTACGTTACATGATGAATGAGAAATTTGGTATTAAATTAGATGCCGGATATAACAGTCTTGAAAATCACGATGATAGTCGTTCTTTTGAATCCAAATATTTTAGAACCAGTTTACAAGGTGTTGTAAATTTAGGTAGTGTGCTTAATTTCAGAAGCTTCACAAATACTTTTAACCTTTTGGCACACGGTGGTATGGGTTATTCAGTAAATACGCCTAAATCTCCAAATGATTTTGACAAAGGAGACCAAATGTTGAATTTGATCGTTGGACTTACTCCTCAAATAAAATTGACTAACAATATCGCTCTTACAGGTGATTTAAGTATGGTTAACCACATCAGACAATCTGTGTCATGGGATGGTACACAATCTTTAAACAGTAGAGGTCTTAACGGTAAGCACATGTTAGTTAACGCTTCTGTTGGTTTAACTTTTTACTTAGGTCAAAAAGCCGTTCACGCAGACTGGTATTCAGAAGAAGATGTAATTATGAGTAAATTGGATTCTTTAGATCAAAGACTATCTAAAGTGGAAACTGATATGATGGATAGCGACAATGATGGAATTGCAAACTACTTAGATCAAGAACCTAATACTGTCGCCAATGCGCTTGTTGATTCAAAAGGTCGTGCTGTTGATGTAAACAACGATGGAATTCCAGACACAATGTTAGCACCTTTAGACGCTCGTTATGGAAATAATGGCGCACAAGGAGGCGACTTTATAAAAGAATTTATGAACAATGGTTATGCAAACGTATATTTCCGTTTCAACAGTACAAATCCAGAAGATTATTCTTTAGAATCAGTTGGCTATTTGATTAATTATATGAAGGAAAATCCAGGATCGAAAGCAGAACTTACTGGTTATGCAGATGAACTTGGTAGCACTTCTTACAATCAAAAACTTTCTGAACAAAGAGCTAATAAAGTACAACAATTATTGGTTGCTTCAGGAATTGACGCTTCTCGTTTAACCGCCAGTGGTGCTGGTGAAGATACTTCAGTAGATAAAAATTCATCTGCTGCACGTCAATTGGTTCGTCGTGTGACTTTAAAATTGAAATAATAATAAACTACTTTTCTAAATATAAAATCCCTGTTGTTTAAACAACAGGGATTTTTTTATGGCAACTAATTTAAGGATGCTTTAGAATTTTAAAAATAAGGATATAAGGTATACTGTTGGAAAAGTGTGAATTATGCAAAGTATTATTACAATTGTGTAACTAATTCTTTACTGAGGAGCATAACTTTGCTACATAAACAAAACTCTAGGAATTCCAGTTGGCATTCTCCAATTGGAACCTAAAAATTAACTCTAAATAAAATTATAAATGAAGAAAATTATTTTTAGCCTATTCTTATTAGGTGCTATTACAGCAAACGCACAAGACAAAAACAATCCTTGGGCAATAGGCATTGGCGTAAATGCTGTTGACTTTTATCCTACCAATGTAGATATCCCAAATGGTGGATATGGTGCTTGGGGTGATGAATTTTTCAATGCAGGTGACCATTACAATATTCTTCCTGCAGTATCAAAAATTACTGTCGGTAAATATTTAGCGAATGGCTTTAGCCTTGAAGCAGCTGGTTCATTGAACAAAATATCCAAAATGGGAGACAATCGCGTTAGCGATTTGATGTATTTTGGGGCAGATGCTGCTTTAAAGTTTAGCTTAAACAGTGTTCTCGAGGGGACTTCTTGGTTTGATCCTTATGTTTCAGTTGGTGGTGGTTACACTTGGTTAGATAAATTTGGAGCACCAACCGCTAATGGTGGTGTTGGATTTAATCTTTGGTTCAGTGATAATATTGGATTAAATGTTGAGTCAAAATACAAACACGTATTTGACAACGCAGAAATTTTACAACATTTTCAACATTCTGTTGGGATTGTATTAAAATTCGGCGGAACTGACACTGATGGTGACGGTATTTTCGACAAAGATGATGCTTGTCCTACTGTATTTGGATTGGCTGCATTTAACGGTTGTCCTGATACTGATGGTGATGGTGTTGAAGATTCAAAAGACGATTGTCCTACTGTAGCAGGTTTGGCCGCTTTAAACGGTTGTCCAGATGCTGATGGTGATGGAATTGCCGATAAAGATGATGCTTGTCCAAATGAAAAAGGAACAAAAGCAAACAAAGGTTGTCCAGATACTGACGGAGACGGTGTTGTTGATAAAGATGATGCTTGTCCAACTGTTGCAGGTCCAGCTGATAACAAAGGTTGTCCTTGGCCAGATACTGACGGAGATGGTGTGTTAGACAATGTTGACAGATGTCCAACTGTTGCGGGTCCAGCTTCAAATAATGGTTGTCCAGTTGCGCCAACTGTTGAGGTTATGGCTACTTTGAATGAATATGCAAGAACTATCTTGTTTGACACAAATAAAGCAACTTTCAAAAGCGAATCTATCAATATCTTAAAATCAATGACTGCAATCTTTAAAGATTATCCAGAAGCTGATTTTGTAATTGCAGGTCATACTGATAGTGTAGGTTCTGACAAATCAAACCAATTATTGTCTGAAAGAAGAGCAGCCGCTGTTAGAGATTATTTGATCTCAAATGGTATCAATGCTGATAGATTGACAACGGTAGGTTTCGGAGAAAGCAAACCAGTTGACACAAACGCTACAGCTGCAGGCCGTCAAAACAACAGACGTACTGAAGTGACTTTAAAAAACTAAGCCAATAGCGCTTAAATCATAAAAGTAAAACCGCCTAAAAAATTAATTTTTTAGGCGGTTTTTTTTTGGAAATATTGATCATCATTTTTAAATCCCTTAATCAAAACCGAAGGTTGAAATTTAATATTATTAAAATAGTTAAGTAAAAGCCATTTCAATTGAAATGGCTTTTATATTTTTATAGGGAATAAAAAAATCAGATGAACCGAGCCATCACAATTTTGATACACACAGCAATGATTAATGGCAAGCAGCAGCTGTTACCGCTAAAAAAATAAAGTGTTAACAGATGAAATGAGCATTTCAGGACACATTTCAAGCACCAGTGAAAATATATGAAACGAGCACAACAAATTTTGATACACACAGCAATGATTAATGGCGAACCAGCCAGCCGGCAGGCAAGCAGCATCTGTACCAATAAAAAATAAAATATAAACAGATGAAACTAGCACAAAAAATTTTGATATACAGTAGAATGATTAATAGCGAACAGCATCTGTACCAATAAAAAATAAAAAATAAACAGATGAAATCATTTATCTCAAGCGTTTTTGAAGATGTTCAAATCAAACACCAAAGTTTCAACAATTTAATATTTGTGCTCCCAAGCCAACGAGCCTGTGTGTTTTTAAAAGAAGAAATTTTAGAAAAAACACAGGGCGCGTTCTTTTTGCCAAAAATAATCAGCATTGAAAATTACATTCAGGAATTGGCAGCGATCAACCTTATTGATGCCACCCAATTGTTATTTGAATTTTACACCATATATCAGCAAAAGATTCCCAAAGAAAACAGGGAATCTTTTGATGCTTTTTCTCAATGGGCCACCATTGCTTTACACGATTTCAATGAAATAGACAGTTATTTGGTGAATGCAACCCAATTTTTTTCAAATTTGAGGGATGTAAAAAAACTTGACGAATGGTTTCAAGATAAAAAGCCAAGCCAATTGGCGATAAACTATCTTCAGTTTTTTGAATATTTGGCATTTTTTTACGAGGCACTTTATGAAAAATTGAAAAACAATAAATTTGGTTATCAAGGTTTAATTTACAAAGAGGCCACAAATAATTTAGCGTTTTACATCAATAACAACAGAAATAACCACTTCATCTTTGTTGGATTTAATGCACTGAACAAAGCTGAAGAAACCATCTTTCAGGAATTGTTGAACAACAACTTGGCTTCTGTTTATTGGGACGCAAATGAATCATTTTTTGACAAATCAAATGAAGCAGGCTTTTTTCTGAGAAAATACAAAAGGGAATGGGCATATTATCAAAAAAACCCTTTTTTATGGGACAATAACGAGATTTCAATTCAGAAAAATATCAATTTAATTGGCGCACCTAAAAACATCACACAAATAAAATATGCAGGGGAATTGTTGTCGGAAATTGAGAATTTCAGCAAAACAGCATTGGTTTTGGCCGATGAAAATTTGCTTACCTTAACGCTAAATTCACTGCCAAACAATGTAAAAAGCATCAACATCACTATGGGATATCCGTTAAAGGACATTCCATTGGCGAGTTTGTTTGATGCGCTTTTTAAACTGCATTTAAACCAGCATAAATTTAATAAGGAGGCCGAACAGCTTTTTTATTATAAAGATGTTTTAAGCGTTTTAAACAACCCTTTTCTAAATAAATTAAATGGCGAAATTCTTCAAAAGTTAATTGCACAAATTAAAAGCAAAAACAGCATCTTTTTATCGGCTGAGATGCTTAAAAAATATATTTCGCTTGCTGAAGTTGCCCAACTTTCAACGGTGTTTTCTTTGTTTGGTTTTTCAACCTCCATCAATGAAGTTATAAAGCAATGTATCAATTTAATTAAGGAACTTAAAAACCACACAGATGGTGTTGAAAAAGAATATTTGTATCGCTTTTTTACAATTTTTCAGCAGTTGGAAACTTTGAATGCAACCTACAACCACATCACCGATTTAAAATCGCTGAACTTGTTTTACACCCAAATTTTAAGGACCGAAAAACTGTCGTTTCAAGGCGAGCCACTGCAGGGTTTACAGTTGATGGGAATGCTTGAAACCAGGGCTTTGGATTTTGAAACCGTCATTATAACTTCGGTAAATGAAGGGATTTTACCAGGAGGAAAAAACGATTTTTCATTTATTCCTTATGATGTAAAAAAATATTTTGGACTGCCTACTTATCAGGAAAAAGACGCGATTTTTTCTTACCATTTTCAGCGGTTGCTGCAACGGGCCAAAGACATTTATTTAATTTACAATACAGAATCGGATGGTTACGGTTCAGGTGAAAAAAGCCGTTTTTTAACCCAGCTTGAAATCAACAATCCAAATATTACAAAAACCATTATCAGTCCAAAAGTGCAACATACCATTTTTCCGATACTGCAAATTGATAAAACACCCGAAATGATGCAAAAACTGCAGGCGGTGTTCACCCAAGGCATTTCTCCATCGGCTTTGGCAACCTATATTTACGATCCGGTGAAATTTTATGAGCAACGTGTATTGGAGATTTATGAAGAGGAGGAAGTGGAGGAAACCATTGCTGCCAATACGATGGGTTCTGTAATTCATGAAGTGCTTGAAGATTTGTACAAACCCTTTATAGAGAGTTATTTAAGCAAGGAAAACATTGCTGAAATGCAAAAAAATACACACGCTTTGCTGGTGAAATATTTTGAGAAATACTATGAAAAAGGGAATATGGAAACCGGTAAAAACAAGCTCATTTTTGAAGTGTGCAAAAATCATATCAAACGATTTTTGAATCAGGAATTGCAAATTCTCAATCAAAATAAACAGCTGAAAATTATCGCTTTGGAAAAGAAATTATCTGCCGAAATATATATAGAAGGCATTAATTTCTCCATAAAATTAAAAGGAATTGTTGACAGAATTGATGAATTGGACGGCGTTACCCGAATCATTGATTATAAAACGGGAAAAGTGGAAGCCAAAGATCTTAAAATAACAGATTTTAGTGTTATGGGCAGCGATTATAAATATACAAAGCCATTGCAGGTAATGCTTTACAGTTTTTTATTTTCTGAAGAAAATGGAGGTGATTTTTCAAAACCTGTTGAAGCCGGAATCATTTCATTTAAAAATTTGAACAGCGGTTTCCTTAAAATGAATTTTTCAGAAAAAAGAGGCGCTGCCGAGAGTCTTATTTCCCAAGAAAATATGGACCCGTTTTTAATCGAATTAAAAAGAATAATCGTTGAAATATTAAATCCTGAAATTCCTTTTATCCAAAATCAAAATTTACCTTTTTAAAAATTTAAAATGCAAAAAACACTTAATATACCAGTAAAAAGTAGTATTCACAACAAACCCATTGTAACCGATGTTTTTTATTTAAAAGACCATGTCAAAAAACCAATCGTACTGTTTTGTCACGGTTATAAGGGATTTAAAGATTGGGGCGCCTGGAATTTAGCGGCAGAGACATTTGCGAACAGCAACCTGTTTTTTGTGAAATTTAATTTTTCGCACAATGGCGGAACTCTTGAAAACCCCATAGATTTTCCAGATTTAGAAGCGTTTGGCAACAATAATTTTATAATAGAACTCGATGATTTGGAAGATATTATTGATTGGGTGACTGCCAATCCCGATTTTAAAAATGAAATTGATGTTGAAAACATCACTTTAATAGGACATTCGCGAGGCGGCGGAATTGTTTCAATCAAGGCTTCAGAAAACAATAAAATAACCAAATTGATCACTTGGGCTGGAGTTTCCGATTTTGGTGCCCGTTTTCCCGAAGGAGAATTGTTGCAAGGCTGGAAAAAGCTGGGTATTTCCCATATTTTAAACACCCGAACGCTTCAAGAAATGCCGCACAATTACGCGTTTTATGAAAATTTCAAAGAAAATGAAGCGCGATTGACCATCAAAAATGCGGTTGAAAAATTAAACATTCCGCACTTGATTGTTCACGGCGAAAATGATGAAGTTGTGCTTCCGCAAGAAGCCAAAAACTTGCATTTGTGGAATCCAAAAAGTACACTTGTATTTATTGAAGAAATGAATCATCCGCTGGGATGTACACAGCCTTGGGAAGGTTCAGCAATGCCTTTGCAACTGGAGAAAGTGGTGAAGAAAAGCATCGATTTTGTTTTTAATAAATAAGCGTTTTAGCAAAAATTTACAATAAATATGATGATTAATAAGGCTTCAGTACAAGATTTGGAACAATTGCTTTCTATTGTAAAAAGCTGCGGACAAAATTTGATACAACAGGGCATTTTTCAATGGAATGAAGAATATCCCAAAAAAGAAGATTTGCTCGAAGATATTGAACTTCAGGAACTTTGGAAATTGGAGTACGGAAATAGCATTGTTGGTTTAATAGTGCTCACCGAAATTGAAGATGCCGAATACCAGCACGTAAAATGGCTGACAAAAAATGACAAGAATCTCTATATTCATCGCTTGGCGGTTCATCCAAATTTTCAGAGAAAGGGATTTGCCCAAAAACTTATGGATTTCGCTGAGAATTATGCTTTGGAAAATGGCTATAAATCCATCAGGTTAGATACTTTCAGCCAAAATAAACGAAATCTGCAGTTTTATAAAAAGCGCAATTATATAAAATTGGAAAGCATTTATTTCCCCAACCAAAGCGCGTTTCCTTTTTATTGTTATGAGAAAATAATAAATGTATAAAAGGTCGAACATTACGTTTAAAGGCATCAATAAATTGGCAATTCCAGCCATTATTGCCGGTACTGCAGAGCCGATTCTTTCCATTACGGATACAGCGATAGTGGGGAATTTAACCGTAAATCCAACCGAAGCGCTTGCGGCAGTTGGTATTGCCGGCTCCTTTATATCTGCGATGATTTGGATTTTGGCCCAAACGCGTTCGGCCATTTCGGCCACCATTTCAAAATATTTGGGCGCTAAAAAACTGGATGAAATAGCCTCATTACCCGCCCAAATTATTGGGATTAATTTAGTTTTAAGCGGCATTATTTGTTTTATGACCCTGTTTTTTGTCGATGAAATTTTTCGGCTTTACAATGCCAGCGGACTTATTTTACAATATTCAATCGATTATTATAAAATCCGAGCCATCGGTTTTCCGTTGACCCTTTTTGTGTTTTCGGTTTTTGGGGTGTTTAGAGGTTTGCAAAACACCTATTGGCCTATGGTAATTAGTATCATCGGCGCATCGCTTAATATTGGATTGGATTTTGTGCTGGTATTTGGTGTAGAAGGATTCATTGACCCGATGAATGTAAAAGGCGCCGCTTGGGCGAGCGTGATAGCGCAAGCCGTGATGGCCATTTTATCCTTGATTTTATTGTTGAAAAAAACGCCGTTTAACCTAAAATTGTCGTTTACCTTTAACAAGGAAATTAAAAATTTGCTGGGCTTAAGTTTAAATTTAATGGGAAGGGCATTGGCTTTGAATGTTGCCTTGTATCTGGCAAATGCGTATGCCACAAAATATGGAAATAATTATATTGCGGCACAAACCATCGCCTTCCAAATTTGGTTGTTTTTCGCTTTTTTTATTGATGGATATTCGAGTGTTGGCGACATTGTTTCAGGAAAATTATTGGGTGAAAAAAATTATAAGAAATTGTGGAGACTCAGTGTAAAATTAACGCGGTATTCTATGGTGGTTTCCTTGATTCTTGCACTATTTTGCGCCGTTTTTTATTTTCCGATCGGCAGGCTTTTTTCAAAAGACCCTTTAGTATTGGAGTCTTTTTACGGTATTTTTTGGATGGTGCTTATTATGCAGCCCATCAATGCGGTTGCTTTTGTTTTCGACGGCATATTCAAAGGATTGGGAGAAGCAGCAACGCTTAGAAATCTATTGTTGTTCGCCACGTTCCTGGGATTTGTCCCCGTTCTTTTGATCGGTGATTATTTTAATTTGAAATTGTATGCCATTTGGCTGGCTTTTACGGTATGGATGTTAATGAGGGCCGGAATTTTGGTGTTTAAATTTAGGCGAAAATATTTATATAAAAACCCGTAACTTTGGGCATTATGGAAAACGGAAGTTTATATACGCACATTCAAAACAACATAGCGGTCATCGAGTTTTTTCATCCGGCGGGCAATTCGCTTCCCGGGGAGTTATTATCTCGGTTAACAGCTGCTTTTGATGAATTAAGCGCAAATAATGAGGTGAATGTGATCATTTTAAAAAGTGAGAAAGAAAACACTTTTTGTGCAGGCGCTTCGTTTGATGAATTAAGTTCCATTTCAACTGCCGAAGAAGGAAATAAATTCTTTTTGGGCTTTGCCAACGTGATTAACGCGATGCGTAAATGCTCAAAATTAATTATTGGCCGCGTTCAGGGAAAAGCTGTTGGCGGAGGCGTTGGTTTGGCTGCCGCCTGCGATTATTGTTTTGCCACGGAACAGGCTTCCATAAAATTATCGGAGTTTACTATTGGTATCGGCCCGTTTGTGATTGCTCCGGCGGTTGCGCGTAAAATGGGATTGGCGGCTTTAAGCGAATTGACCTTAGACGCAAGCAGTTGGCAAAATGCCTATTGGGCAAAAGAAAAAGGTTTGTTCGCGAAAGTTTTTGAAACTGTTAATGAAATGGACAAGGAAGTGGATTATTTGGCTTTGAAGTTGTCACAATACAATCCGGAAGCGTTAAAAGAAATGAAAAAAGTGTTGTGGGAAGGCACGGAACATTGGGATATATTATTGGAAGAAAGAGCAAAAATTAGTGGTAAACTGGTGCTTTCTGAGACCACAAAAAGCGCTTTGCTAAAATTTAAAAAGTAATAAAATGTTGTTGAATTTCATCTTATTTTTTCTGCAAATTAACATTGAAGAAAACATTAAAAACGCTCCGGACAAAGATTATGAAATTGGCGTGGTTATTGGAACCTATTTGCCTTTTGTTTTATTGGCTGCATTGGCATATTTTATTTATTATAAAGCCAAAAACAGAAAAGATTTGGAAGATTAAATTTAAATATTGAACATGAAACGAGCATTTCAAATTTTGATAAACAAATGAATGATTAATGGCGAACCTGCCAGCCGGCAGGCAGGCAGCATCTGTACCGCTGAAAAATAAAATTTAAACAGATGAAAATGAGTAAAATTAGAATCACAAAGCAATTTAATTTTGAAACTGCGCATGCCTTGTACGGCTACGACGGAAAATGCAAAAATATTCACGGGCACAGTTACAAACTTTCAGTTACGGTAATTGGAACGCCAATAAGTGATTCAAATAACGTAAAATATGGAATGGTGATCGATTTTGGGGATTTGAAAAAAATTGTTGCTACAGAAATCGTGAACAAATTTGACCACGCAACCGTGTTTAACAAAAATACGCCACATATTGAATTGGCAAAGGAATTGGAAAAAAGAGACCATAACGTTATTTTGGTCGATTATCAGCCAACCAGTGAAATGATGTTGGTGGATTTTGCCGAAAAAATTAAAAACAGGTTACCAGAAAACGTAAAGTTGCATTCCCTGAAATTGCAGGAAACCGGAACTTCAAATGCTGAATGGTTTGCATCAGACCAAATTCCCATCTAAATCTTCCCTAAGGGAAGACTTTCTTGTTGATTCTGCAAAAACTTAGCTGGTTTCCTTCCCTTGGGGAAGGATTAAGGATGGGATATTAGGTGCCGTTAAAGGTATTCATAGTGTTGTTTAAGCCGGCGGTTCCAAAGGATTTAATGAGTTCTGCCGATCGGTCCAATCGTTCAGGGAGCGATTTTAATTCGTTTTTGTCCCATTCGCCCAACACAAAATCTACCTGGCGGCCTTTTGAAAATTGTGAACCAACGCCAAATCTAAATCGGGCATATTCCTGAGTTTGTAAAACGGCAGTGATATCTTTTAAACCATTATGGCCACCGTCGCTTCCTTTGGCTTTTAAGCGAATGACGCCAAAATCTAAGTTTAAATCGTCACAAATTACCAATAAATTTTCAATGGCTATGTTTTCTTTGGTAAGCCAATATTTCACGGCTTTACCGCTTAAATTCATATAGGTTGAAGGTTTTAGCAAAATAAAAGTTCTTCCTTTAAAATTGAAAGTGGTGATGGCGCCCAGTTTTTCACTTTCAAATGAAACGGATTCTTTTGAGGCCAATTCATCTAAAATTTTAAACCCGATGTTATGGCGGGTTTCCGCATATTTTTCGCCAATATTGCCTAAACCAACAATTAAATATTTTTTCATGGGCTGATGTGCCGGGGTTTCCTTTTTTGAACCAAACAATATTTTTAGTAATTTATTCAATTGCATGATGCAAAAGTAGTAAAAAGATTGCGGTTTATTTAAATGAAAAAAGCGCTGCCAATGCAACGCTTTTTCATACTTAATAAAAATCTTATTTCTTTCCTTTAGCTTCTGCTGTAGCTGCTTTTGCAACGTTACGAGAAGTTCTAACTTGTGCGATTACAGTATTTTCTGGATGTAAAATAGTGTATTTTTTGCTGGACACTTCCGTAACATACAATTTATCTCCAATGTCTAATTTTGAGATATTGGCATCTATAAAGTCTGGTAAATCTGCAGGTAATGCTCTAACGTTTAATTTACGTTGTGCAAAACGCAACGATCCACCTCTAATAATACCTGGCGCTGTGCCAACCAATTGAACTGGAATTGCCATTGTTACCAATTTATCATCAAATAACTGATAAAAATCGATGTGTAAAATTTTGTCTGATACTGGGTGAAACTGAATGTCCTGCAAAATTGCATTGTATTTGTTTCCTTCAAATTCAATCTTAGCTGTATAAACGTTTGGAGTGTACACTAAGTTTTTAAATGCAGTTTCGTCTGCTGAAAAGTGTAATGCTTTGTCTCCTCCGTATAATACGCAAGGAACCTTTCCAGCATTACGTAGGGCTTTAGTAGCTACTTTACCCACGCTTTCTCTTTTAGATCCGGTGATTGTAATTGATTTCATTTATTTATATTTAATTATTATTTACATTAAAAATTGTCCGCTTATGGATGTGTTGTCCTGTACTTTGTGCATAACATCCGCGAATAAAGGGGCGCAAGTTACAACTTTTATTTTAGAACTTTCTCTTTTTAAAGGAATTGTGTCTGAAACTATCAGCTCTGTTAATTTAGAGTTTTCGATGCGTTCATAGGCGTTGCCTGACAGAATAGGATGTGTGCAAATTGCACGCACGCTTAATGCGCCTTTTTCCATCATAACATCTGCTGCTTTGGCAAGCGTTCCACCGGTATCAACCATATCGTCCACAATAATCACATGGCGGTCTTTTACTTCGCCAATGAGTTCCATAGAATCTATTTCATTTGCTTTTATGCGTTGTTTATAACAAATCACCACATCGCTTTCTAAAAATTTAGAGTAGGCATAAGCGCGTTTTGAGCCGCCCATATCAGGCGAGGCAATGGTTAAATTTTGCAGATTTAATGAATGGATGTAAGGCAAAAAGATGGTTGAAGCAAACAAGTGGTCTACAGGTTTTTCAAAGAATCCCTGAATTTGATCAGCGTGCAAGTCCATGGTAATAATTCTTGTGGCGCCTGCAGTTTGCAAAAGATTTGCTACTAATTTTGCGCCAATGGCAACACGAGGCTGGTCTTTGCGGTCTTGTCTAGCCCATCCGAAATAAGGGATTACGGCAGTGACGTGACGTGCTGAGGCTCTTTTTGCGGCATCGAGCATTAAAAGCATTTCCATTAAATTATCTGAATTTGGAAAAGTTGAACCCACAATAAAAATGCGTCTTCCTCTAACCGATTCAACAAAGGCGGGCTGAAACTCCCCGTCGCTAAACCTTGTTACCACTACGTTTCCAAGCGGAATTCCGTAATTTTTGGCAATGTTTTTAGCCAATTCCTTGCTTTGAGTGCAAGCGAAAATTTTAGGTTCAAGATAAGGGATGTCCATTTTTTAGCAGTGTTATTTGATTAGGTTTCCGTATTTTGATTGCAAATTTAAAATTATTTAAGTGGTAATACTATAACTAAGTGAAGTTTTTGTGTTTTAGTTGAAAAATATTTTTAAATTTGCAGACCGAAACATTTGCCCCGGTGGCGGAATTGGTAGACGCGCTGGATTCAAAATCCAGTAATCGCAAGGTTGTGTGGGTTCGATTCCCACCCGAGGTACAAAAACCCAGTAAATCATTTGATTTACTGGGTTTTGTTTTTAAACTATTTCAAAAGTAATTTTAAATATTCGCAAAAACGTCTGCTTGCACATAGGAATGCATTCCTGCGGCGGCTTTTCTTCCGTCGCCCATTGCAAGAATTACGGTTGCTCCACCTCTCACAATATCACCTCCGGCAAAAAGACCCGGAATTGAAGTCATCATATTTCCATCAACTTTAATGGTGTTCCATTTGGTGATTTCAAGTTCGGGCATGCTTTGTTGGATAATTGGGTTTGGAGAAACGCCAACTGCGATCACTACGCTGTCAACATCAATATCGTATTCTGAACCTTCAATAACAACGGGTCTTCTTCTTCCCGAAGCGTCAGGTTCTCCCAATTCCATTTTTTGCACGCGCATTTTATTTACTTTGCCTCTTTCATCAGCAAAATATTCAATTGGCGAGGCCAAATTGATAAATTCAATGCCTTCTTCAATGGCATGTTTTATTTCTTCTGCTCTTGCGGGCATCTCTTCCATCGTACGTCTGTACATAATAATGGCCCTTTCGGCGCCCATACGTTTTGCGGTTCTTACGGAGTCCATTGCGGTATTTCCGCCGCCTATAATGACCACATTTTTTCCGGTATGAACTGGCGTATCGAAATCTTTATTTCCGCCACCCATTAAATTAACGCGGGTTAAAAATTCATTGGCACTTTGAATGCCGCTATAATTTTCGCCTGGTATATTCATGAAATTTGGCAATCCGGCGCCGCTTGCGATAAAAAAGGCCACATAACCTTCTTCTTTTAAATCAGCAATTGAAGCTGTTTTACCCACAATAAAATTGGTTATGAATTTAACGCCCATATTTTTGATGGTATTAATTTCATAGTCTACAATTGATTTTGGCAGCCTAAATTCAGGAATTCCATATTTTAAAACGCCGCCAAGATCGTGTAATGCTTCAAAAACGGTAACATCATAGCCAAATTTCGCCAATTCACCTGCAACGGTTAATCCTGCAGGTCCAGAACCTATCACAGCCATTTTAATGCCGTTTGGTTCGGCCAAAGCCGGAATTGTTGCTTCACCGTGTTCGCGTGCGTAATCGGCAACAAATCTTTCAAGATGACCAATTGCGGCACCTTCTTTACTTAATTTTTTAACATAAAAACACTGTGCTTCGCATTGTATTTCCTGAGGGCAAACCCTTCCGCAAATTGCCGGCAAAGAGTTGTTTTCTTTTAAAACTTCAGCAGCTCCAAGGATGTCTCCAGCTTCAAGATATTTTATAAATTTCGGAATGTTTGTGCCAACCGGGCAGCCAACAATGCAAGTTGGAACTGCGCAATCGAGGCAGCGGTGAGATTCGGCGATTGCCATCTCCAAGGTTAGGCCTTTATTTACTTCAAGATTGCTTTTATTCCTTACATCAGGATCTGCTTCAGGCATGCGAACCCTGCCAATGTCTGTTCTTTCTTTTGCTTTTATTTCTTTGCGCAACTTATCGCGCCATTCGGTTTTGCGTTCGGCTTTATAATATTCTTCGTTTAATTCTTCTTCCATTTTACGAATATTTTATAGGATATAAATTTTTCAGTTAGTTAAGTGATATTGCTTCACAAGATTTTACGTACGCTTCATAGTTTTCTGATTCTTTGTCTTTGTAAGCGCCTAATCGGCTTAACATTTCATCAAAATTAACTTTATGGGCATCAAATTCTGGTCCGTCTACGCAAACAAATTCGGTTTTTCCGCCGACAGAAACCCTGCAGGCGCCGCACATTCCGGTGCCGTCAACCATAATGGTGTTTAAACTCGCCAAGGTGTGAATGTCGTATTTTTTGGTGGTTAAAGCAGCGAATTTCATCATTACGGCCGGGCCAATAACAATGGCCTGATGTATTTTTTCTCTGAGAATAACTTCTTCCATTCCCTGAGTTACAAGTCCTTTAGTTCCTTTTGAGCCATCATCGGTCATCACAATAAGTTCATCGGAATATTCGGCCATTTCATTTTCAAGAATTACCAGGTCTTTATTTCTGGCGGCAATAATGGTAATCACCCGGTTTCCTGCCAATTTCATCGCTTGCACAATAGGAAAAAGAGGCGCTACACCAACACCGCCACCAGCGCATAATACGGTTCCCACATTGGCAATATGGGTGGCTTTTCCAAGCGGCCCAACAACGTCCAATATAAAATCACCGGCATTCATGGCGCAAAGTTTGTGTGATGAAACACCAACTCTTTGTACGATTAAGGAAATTGTGCCTTTTTCAACATCGGCATCTGAAATTGTCAGCGGGATTCTTTCGCCATTTTTATCAATTCTTAAAATGATAAAATGTCCTGCTCTTCTGCTTTTGGCAATATAAGGGGCTTCAATAACCAGTTTTGCCACATTTTCTGAAAGAAATTTTTTTTCGATAATTTTAAACATATTCTAATTCAAAATTGTTAAACTTTATAAAAAGAAATACGTTAAACTTTGGAAATAATTTTCAACGCTATTTCGGATGCAAATCTATTAAAAATAATTGAAATAATTTGCTTTAAAAGTACTTTATATTATGGTATTATCAAACAATATGGCTTTTTAGTATCAATATTATTATGATATTTATCATATAATGAGTATTTAATAACGAGAAATTGGGCGTTAAACGAATGATTTACCCCCAAATGCGGCTATAAATAATTTACGGTTAAAATTGAATTTGAGGAAAAAAAACGCATCTCATCTTTTTAAAAAACCTGTTTTGTTTACTCAGGAGTAAACAATACTTTATAAATTAAACTTGTTTCAACTAACTTTTGACTATTTTTGTTTATTAAGGATTGGTTATTAGGCAATTTACTATGAGTTTTTTAAGTGACCGTTTTTGAAGCCGAGAAAGTATTACATCATCATAAAACTTTTTGAATGATAAATAAAAACACCCCGCTGGCCAGAAAGTTTAAGTTTGAATATAGAATTGCCATCATCTATTTTATAATAGGGTTTTTATGGATTTATTTTTCCGACACTTTTTTTGAAAATCTTCTTGAAGACAAAGAAACCTTAGCAAAAATTAACATCCTCAAAGGTTCTTTTTATGTGATAGTTACCTCAATTCTATTGTTTTATTTGGTTAAAACACATATGAATAAACTGCAAAAAGCCGAAGATTTAATTTTACAAAGAAGTGAAAAAATAGCAATTCAAAACGAAGAATTACTGTTGGCGAAGGCAAAAGTGGAGGAGAGTGAAATTTTTTTAAATACTATTTTTGACCACATTCCAAACCTGATTTTTGTTAAAAATGCCGATGATTTGCGATTTATCACTTTCAACAAAGCAGGCGAACAATTTATGGGCCATACAAGAGCGGAATTAATAGGCAAGAATGATTATGATTTTTTCCCGAAAGAGGAAGCCGATTTTTTCACGATGAAAGATAGGGAAGTGCTTAATTCTCATCAGCCTTTAATGATAGTTGAAGAAGTTATAAATACCGAAAACGGAATAAAAATTTTATACACCAAGAAAATTGCGATTAGGGACAAAAAAGGAAATGTTAAATATTTACTTGGGATTTCAGAAGATATTACTGCCCAAAAAGAAATTGAAAAACAATTAATTGCCGCCAAGGAACGCGCTGAACAAAGTGACCGGTTAAAGTCGGCCTTCTTGGCCAATATGAGCCATGAAATTCGAACACCAATGAACGGTATTCTGGGTTTTGCAGATTTATTGAAAGAACCGGATCTATCTGGAGAAAAACAACAAAAATATATTGATATTATCCAGAAAAGCGGTATTCGCATGCTTAACATTATCAACGATATTGTAGATATTTCAAAAATTGAAGCCGGATTGATGCAAGTTGATTTAAAGGATTCTGATATCAATGAGCAGGTTGAGTTTATTTATACTTTTTTTAAACCCGAAGTTGAAGCCAAAGGATTACAGTTTGTCATTAAAAAATCTTTATCCGCAAATGAGGCCATTGTAAAAACAGATCGTGAAAAACTCTATGCAATACTTACCAACCTTATAAAAAACGCCATTAAATTCACCAATGAAGGTTTCATAGAATTTGGTTATCAATTAATAAAAGACAATGGAATTGCCAATCTGGAGTTTTATGTTAAAGACACTGGAATTGGAATTTCAAAAGACAAACAGGAAGCCATCTTTGAACGGTTTATTCAGGCTGATATCTCAAATTTAATGGTACTTCAAGGTACAGGATTGGGTTTGGCCATTACCAAAGCCTATGTTGAAATTTTGGGAGGTAAAATTTGGGTGGAAAGTGAAGAAGGCATTGGTTCAACGTTTTATTTTACCATTCCCGGCAATATTGAATTAGATGAAGCATTTGAAATTAAAAATGATAAGGAATCTCTTGAAAAAAGTAAACCGATAGAAAAATTAAAAATACTCATTGCTGAAGATGATGAACCATCGGCCATGTTAATTTCAATGACTGTTGAAGGGTTAAGCAGCAAAATAATCACAGCAGGAACAGGTACTGAAGCAGTTTACTTTTGTCGTAATAACCCCGATCTGGATTTAATTCTCATGGATATTCAAATGCCTGGAATGAACGGATATGAAGCAACAAGTCAAATTAGGCAATTTAACAAGGATGTGGTAATTATTGCACAATCTGCGTATGCATTGTCTCATGACAGACAAAAAGCGATAGATGCAGGCTGTAATGATTATATTTCTAAACCTATATTAAAAGATGATTTATTGTTAATTATACAAAAACATTTAAATTTTTAATAGCGATATAAAACAATAAAAAACCGTAGAAACTATCATATAGTTTTTACGGTTTTTTTATGCTAAGGTGAAAATTATTTTACGTTGAACTCATTATTCCCACTTCAAATCATCGATATAATAAATGTCGGTTGCTGTTCCGTCAGTTTGTCCTCCATTGAAAAATAACACTATTTGTTTATGGTTTGCCGCTGCCTGGTCGCTAAAATCGAAAGTGTATTCCGTCCAGGCATTTGCGGTGGTAATATTGCCCCAAACTTCTTTATTACCAGAAGATCCTCCTTCTAATTTAGCCAATAAAGGCACTGCTTTTGTGGAATAAATCTTTATTTTCAATTTATTTTTTGCCGATAAGTCTATTACAGCCCCAAGATTAAATATTATTGCATCCCAGGCCTCTGTTCCATTATCGGTTACTTTTAAAGCCGATGCACTGGTGTTGATTCCTGTTTTGTAAGGATTTTCAATAATAGAGTTTAAAAGAGAACCTGAAATTGCATAATTTTGTTGGCATTCAAAATTATTCACAATGCTTAAATCTGGAATTACGCCAGCGCAAGCATCATATGCCGCAAACCTGATGTCATCAATATAATAAACATCTGATGCGGTTCCGTTTTCTTGGCCTCCATTGAAGAATAACACCAGTTGATTGTGGCTAGCACTTGCTTGGTTACTGAAATCAAAGACATACTCAGTCCAGATTCCTGTTACAGTAATATTGCCCCAAACTTCTTTTTGAGGAGAAGTTCCTCCTTCTAATTTGGCCAATAAAGGCACTGCTTTTGTGGACAATATTTTAATTCTAAGGTAGTTTTTTACAGATAAATTAATTGGACCGTCAAAATTAAATATGATTGCATCCCAAGCATCTGTTCCTTTATCGGTAACTTTTAGCACCGCGTCACTTTTATTTATGCCACTAGGATCAGGATTTGCAACAATTGAATTTGAAACAGAACCGGCTATGGTTGAATTTTGCTGACAATTGAAATCGTTTATAATGCTTAAATCGGGTACAACGCCATTGCAAGGATCAGTAATTTCAGCAAATTTTAAGTCATCTATAAAATAAACTTGTGTGCCATCGGTATCAACGCCTGCATTAAAAAACAATACTAATTTTTTATGATTTGCGTTTGCTTCGCTGCTAAAATCGAAGGTGTACTCAACCCATTGTCCGGTAGTTGTTATTTGGACATCTTTTTCAATGCCGTTAGAAGCTCCGCCTTCCAACTTGGCTTTTAAAATACCTTCAACAGGCGCAAGCACTTTTATTTTGAATGCATTGTGGGTGGTTAAATTTATTGGCGCGCCAAAATCAACGATTACGGCATCCCAAGCACCTGTTTCATCAATATATTTACCGGAGAATTTGCTGCTGTTTATAGCGTTTTTATTTGGAGTAGCGGTAAGTGTCACTTCAGGAATAACCTGATTTTTCTGACAATCAAAATCATTTATAACATTGATATCCACTGCCACGCCAACGCAAGGATCTGCGGAAGTGTCCCATTTCAAATCATCAATATAATAAATGTCGGTACTATTTGTATCCACTCCAGCATTGAAAAACAACACCAATTTTTGATGATTTTGGTTAAACTGGCTGCTGAAATCGAATGAATATTCCACCCAGTTGGATGTGTTCGAAATAGTGGCATCCACTTCAAATCCGCCAGAAGTTCCGCCTTCCAGTTTGGCTTTTAAAGTACCGGCAACACTTGTTTGCACTTTAATTTTAAAGGTATTTTTTGTTGAGAGGTTTATTGGAGCGCCAAAATCTATAATTAATGCATCCCAGGCTCCGCTTGGATCAATGTATTTTCCAACAAAGGAACTTTTATTGACTCCTGTTTCATAAGGATTTCTCATCGCTTCTACATTTGGAAGCAACAGATTGTCCTGACATTGAAAATCATTGATAATGGAAGGGTCCGCAGTTTCCGGAGTTTCACAAGGAACTGTTTCAATAAAAGGATAAAAAGTGTCTTCATCGCATGATACCATACTTATTGTCAACAGTATAACAAGTAATAAATTGGCTGGTTTAAATTTAAAAGTTCTCATAAAATTCGGTTTTTGTTATCGTTAAAACTGCTATTTTTGGATTTGATTTCAATTATTTATTAATTTTATTTCAGCGTGAAATTTGTTTCAAGCAACTCTTCACTATTGGTTCCCACAAAAAGTTTAAATTCACCTGCTTCAGCTTTAAAACTCATATCTTGTGTGTAAAATGCAAGATCATCAGAAGTTAGCGTGAAGGTTATTTTTTTGGATTCATTGGGTTCCAGCATCACTTTTTCAAAACGTTTAAGTTCTTTTAAAGGCAGCGTAACACTCGCTACCATATCCCTCATATATAGTTGAACCACTTCTTCGCCTTTAAAAGAGCCGGTATTTTTGACCGTAACGCTAATGTTAATTTTCTCTTTAAATGCATAGGTTTTTTTGTCAATGGCGAAATTTGAATATTTAAAAGTGGTGTAACTCAACCCATAGCCAAAAGGATAAAGCGGAGAATTGGCAACATCAAGGTATCTTGAACGGTATCTTTGTTCAGGACCATCTGCTTCATAAGGTCTTCCTGTATTTTTTACATTGTAATAAATAGGAATTTGCCCAACATTTCTTGGAAAGGTCATGGTTAACTTACCTGAAGGGTTTGCATCGCCAAAAATTAAATCGGCAATGGCGTAACCACCCATTGTTCCGGGGAACCAAGTTTCTAAAATGGCATCCATATTTTCATTTTCCCATTCAAGGGTTAAAGGCCTTCCGTTCATTAAAACCAATACAATAGGTTTGCCTAATTTTTTGATGGCTTTCAACAATTCTTTTTGATTTCCTGGCAAATCAAGATTCGTTCTGCTTGCGGCTTCACCCGACAATCCTTCGGATTCTCCCATAACCATCACCACAACATCCGCTTTTTTGGCGATGTTTATCGCATTTTGAAAATCGGAGGTGTTGTCTGAATTAATTTCGCATCCCTGTGTAAACATTAAGTTGGCCTGATTTGAAATTTTTTCTTTGAAGCCTTCCAAAACGGTAATCGGTTTTGTATAACGATCGCCGGCTGCCGTCCAAGACCCGATAATATTGTATTTGTCATTGGCCAAAGGACCTATCAACGCAATTTTTTTATCTTTGGAAAGCGGAAGCGTTTGGTTGCTGTTTTTTAATAATACAGCCGATTTTCTCGCCATATCTCTCGCGGCCTCAAGGTGTTCTGGAGTCATCAGCAATTCCTTTTCCCTGGTTTCATCGCAGTATCTGTAAGGATCTGAAAACAATCCCAGTTTATATTTTAACGCTAAAATTTTTCTTGCGGCGGATGTTACCTGTTTCTCGGTCACTTTTCCGTCGGCAATAAGTTCTTTTAAATGATCCAAATAAGAGCCGCCTTGCATATCCATATCCACACCGGCATTGATGGCGATTTCTGCAGCTTGTTTGTTGTCTTTTGCAACGCCGTGAGGAACCAATTCATTGATAGACGTATAGTCGGTGACCACAAATCCTTCAAACCCCCATTCTTCCCTTAAAATATCCGTCAGCAAATATTTGCTTCCACTTGCAGGCACGCCACTTACATCGTTAAAAGCAGTCATAAATGTGGTAACTCCAGCATCAACAGCCGCTTTAAAAGGCGGTAAATACGTGGTTCTTAACTCTCTTTCAGACATGTCAACCGTATTGTAATCCCTTCCGGCAATTGGTGCGCCATAAGCGGCATAATGCTTTGCGCAAGCTAAAATGGTGTTTGTGGCGAATAAATCGTCTCCCTGGAAACCTCTAACTCTAGCTTTCGCTATTTCTGAACCCAAATAAACATCTTCTCCCGATCCTTCTGAAACCCTTCCCCAACGCGCATCTCTAGAAATATCAACCATGGGCGCAAAAGTCCAATGAACACCTTCTGCGGAAGCTTCCGTAGCCGCAATACGTGCGCCGTTTTCAATTGCTTTTAGATCCCAACTGGCGGATTCGCCCAAGGAAATTGGAAATATAGTGCGATGTCCGTGAATAACATCATAGCCAAACAACAAAGGAATTTTAAGACGTGTATTTTCTACGGCGAGCTGTTGTAATTCTCTGGTAAATTTTACGGAATAGGCATTGAAAATATTGCCAACTTTTCCTTCTTTGATTAAATTTTTATAATTTTCATTGATGGTTGGCCCAGTTTGTTCCCAATCGGTGGACATAAGCGTCAACTGACCAATTTTTTCTTCAAGGGTCATAATTTTGGTCAAACTGTCTAAAAATGATTCCATTTTGGCATCAAATTTAGTTTCATCAGTGCTGCTTAAATCTTTTTTGGCAACGGTAGTCTTTTCTGTACAGCTTGAAAAGCCAAACAGGATGATGAAAAAGGGAATGATAAATTGTTTAATTTTCATGTTATTTTAAATTTTTAAGCTGAATTAATTTGATAAAAAATAATCATTTTTCAGCATCCGTTTTATTTTAGCGAATTAAGTCGCTCGTTTTTTTTTATTAAAAATGCGGACTTGTAAACTCCAGTTTTTTTAATCCTTCCTTCACTTCCGGGCTCGACATAAACAAATTCCATAGCAATCCGGTGCGGTGGTTTTCAATCATAATAATAATCGGGCCTTGGTCGATTGCTAAATAATTGGTGGCGTACCAATTTTCCGTTTGGTTAAAAGCGTCGTAAAAACCATATTTTCCCCATAACTTTCCATTGAAATTGTAATAAAAATTTCGCATTGCCTGCATAGAATATTCTGGCGTATAAGGAAATGACGACAATGCCGCCGTTGGGGTAATAACGCCTAAATCGTTGGTTGGACTGTGTGCGGAATACCCATTTTTATGGTCACTTGCCGTCAATCCCCAGTTTACTGCGCTGTATCCAATAAATTGCTTCGGATTTTTAATGCAATACTCTCTGTTGATTAGCGTGTGATTCACATTTTGTTCCCAATAATTTGCGTATTTATCCACTAAATTTCTTGGATCCAATCCTAAAAAGGAATAATGCGCAAAAAATAACGGGCCACCCAATTCAGGACCTAATTTTAGTTTCCATTTCTGATAATATACATTTCCGTTGGCGAAATCATTGCCTGAAGTCCAGCCATTATGATAAACAGATTTATTGATGGGATGGCTTGTTGATGAGGCAGCCAGCACATAGGTAATAAGTGCTTCATTATAGCCTTTTAATTCATGATTTATGGCCCAGCCAAAATTTGGGGACCAGTGCCAGGTCAATACATCTTTGTTGTTGGTGTACCAATCCCATTCCACTTCATTCCACAGTTTGTTGATTTTTGTGCGAAGTGAATTTTCTAGCGCATTGTCTTTGTTAAAATACTGGCGTGCGGTTAACAAACCCTGAATTAAAAAGGAAGTTTCAACAATATCTCCGCCGTTATCCGTTGAGAAAAAAGGTCTTACTTTTCCCGTGTCCCCATAATACCAATGCGGAAAAGCGCCGTGAAAACGGTCGGCTTTTAACAGAAAATCCGTTATTTTGTGCAAACGCTCTATGGCCTGATCTCTGGTAATATAGTTTCTTTCAACGCCCACAACAATGGCCATAACCCCAAAACCGCTTCCGCCGGTGGTGACAATGTTGGCAGCTTCACCGCCATAAGCTTCTAAATTTGAACGTTCCAAAGCCAAACCGCTCACAGGATGTGCAAAATCCCAGAAATACTTGAAGGTATTTTTTTGCACCAAATCCATCAACTCGGTGTCGGAAAGTTCCTTCACAATAGGATCAACATCTGGAGGAGGCGGCGTAATATCGTTTCCGCCACCACAACTGTTAAGCATTATTAACAATGCCAAAAAATATGGATTAAGTAAATACATGCTATTTTTTAAATAAGTCATTTATAAAGTTTAAT
Organism: Lutibacter sp.; assembly: GCA_030656195.1. GTDB lineage: Bacteria > Bacteroidota > Bacteroidia > Flavobacteriales > Flavobacteriaceae > Lutibacter. The sequence goes on along the minus strand of JAUSOJ010000220.1, from coordinate 59,540 downwards.
GTTTCATTATCATGCAAAGAAGGAATCCTTAAATGCATTTGATCATTACAATAAATTATTAATATCCTGGATTTTGTACAAGAATTCCACCACTTTTATCAATTTGTTCTTGAGGAATTGGGAATACTTCGTGCTTGCCATCAACAAAAGGTTTTCCATGGGCTCTAAGTACTGTACCGGCTCTTCCTTGTCGCACTAAATCAAAATAACGATCATGTTCAAAAGCCAATTCAAATCTTCTTTCATTCCAAACAGCCTGTTGATTAACCACAGGCGCATTTCCTAATCCGGCTCTGTTTCTTACTCTGTTCAATGGTGTTGCGGCATCACCACCTTGTTTTAAAGCAGCTTCTGCATTCATTAACAACACTTCAGCATAGCGAAGAATTCGTATGTTTTTTCCAGTTTCCCAAGCATCAGAAAAAGCACTAGAATAAGCTTTTTGATTGTATCTTTCATTATCAGCATCATTAGGCACTAATCGGCCATCAAATAAAATTTCTCCCCTAAACATAATAGTGGCATCCCGTCTTAAATCATTTGCTTCATAAGAATTTGCAAGGTTTTGCGTTGGCGTATTAAAACCCCAGCCCCAGCCACCTGTACCACGAGCTCCTTGAGTTGCGCTATACCCTTGAACTCCTGCAGTTGGCGTTTCTCCTCTAGATTGTATTTCAAAAATAGATTCTGTATTGTTTTCTCCAATTTCTTTCCAGATATCCTCATAATTAGTGGTGAGTCCATATTCTCCAGAGGCTATTATTTCATTTGTTAAACTATATACTTCTGGCCATTTATTTTGGTACATACTCACTTTTGCCAATAAAGCCTTCGCAGCTCCTTTTGTAACCCGGCCTAAATCGGCTGCATTATATTGGTTCTTATTCAACAGCACAGGGATGGCTTCTTGCAAGTCTTTTTCAATTAAAGCATAAGAAGCTTCCTTTGTTGCTCTTTTAAGCACATCGCTTGCATTTTCCGCTTGTGGATCTGGAGCTTCCGTTATTAATGGCACGCCTCCAAATGACTGAACCAATCTAAAATACATTAGTGCTCTTAAGAATTTTGCTTCGCCAATCAACCTGTTTTTTAAGCCATCTTCCATTTCAAATCCCTGCAACCTATTGATGGCCTGATTTGCTCTTTGAATACCTGCATAATGTGCACTCCAAACTTCAGCAAAAGAGATGGTGGATGCGTCAAAAGCAAGTGCATCCAATAAATTTTTGTCTGTTCCTGTATCACCTGGGGTACTTCCTTTATCGGCATCATCAGAAGTTATACTTGTGACTCCATTCCAAGAAAATGAGCTCATTTGCCACGTCAAAAAGCTGTTATACACTGCGTTTACAAGTTCAGGTGCTTTGTCTGCAGTCAATGCTTCTTCTGTTTCCTGATTGGCTTCAACATTGATAAAATCTTCACTGCAGGAAATAATGAGCAATAGAAACACAATCAGTGAAACTTTAATGCGAATAGTATTTTTAATTAAATTTTTCATCTCTCTATGTTATTTAAAATGATGTGTTTATTCCTATAAAATATGATTGCAAGGTTGGATATGCATTCAACTCAATACCGGCGGTGCCTAAAGGAGCTCCTGACAATTCAGGAGTGTAACCTGAAAAGCTCTTTATAATCAATGGATTCTTTGCCGAGGCATAGACTCTTATTTTAGAAAAAAGCTTTAAAACATTTTCGGGTAATGTGTAACCTAAAGTAATATTGTTGATTCTAAAAAAATCTCCAGATTCTAAATAATAATCAGAAGATAAAGGCACGTCATTAAAGGCAATTGGGCCTGTATTGCTTGGTCCTCCGGAAGTCCATCGGTTGTTAAAAGTAGATTGCTCAATGTTTTCATTTGAAAAACGTTGTGCTTTTTTACCGTTATAAACCTTATTTCCAAAATTTCCGTAAGTATCAACAGAAAAATCAAAATTATTGTATTCAAGCCCAAAGTTGAAACCAAAGTAATATTTTGGAATGTACGACCCAAAGAATTTTCTGTCTCCTTCATCTGTAATGCCATTATCATTTACATCGTCATAAACAAATTCTCCCCTGTCATCAATTCCTATTACTTCATATAAAAAGAAACTGCCCAAAGGTTGGCCTACAGCAATTTTTTTAGTGTACTGTCCGTTATCAATATTCCCTCCCCGTTGTTCATTAAAGAAAGGGTTGGTTACTTTGGTCAACTCATTTTTATTGTAGGAAAAATTACCGCCTATATAATATTTTAAATGATCATTTATTTTATCGGTCCAATTTAAAAGCACTTCCACACCTTGATTTGTAACTTCACCAACGTGCGAATTATAAGGGTCGAAACCAAAAACATCAGGGAGCTTTATTTCTAAAACCGCATTGCTGTTTACTCTTTTGTAATAATCAATTTCACCGCTTAATTTATTATCAAGCAAGGTATACTCAACCCCTAAATTTATTTCATTGGTTGTTTCCCAGGTTAAATCTTCTTCAACAGTTCCAGTTATAGTAATTCCTTGTTGTAAATCTTGGTTAGGGCCAAACGGATAGAATCCGCCACTGCCTGTTGTTGCTGTTACAATATTAAAAGGAACGTTTTGATTCCCCAATTCTCCGTAACTTGCTCTTAGTTTTAATTTATTAAATATGCCATCTTGCATAAAAGTTTCTTCTGTTAAAACCCATCCTGCGCTTACTGCGAAGAAATTACCAAATTTATTTCCTTGTTGAAATTTACTGGAACCATCCCTTCTGAAAGAGGCGTTAAAAAGGTATTTATCCTGAAAATCATAATTTACCCTTGCGATATAGGAATATAACCTGTCCATAACACTAATTGACCCTCCGGAGAGTTGTGTATTGTCTTCATCACCAATACTTAAATTGTATTTTAGGTTTGAATTTAAAGGTACATTATTTCTTGTCCCTGTTAAAAATTCACTTCTGTTTTCTTCCGCAGTTATCCCTAAAGTGGCATTTATGGTATGGTCTTCAAGAAACGTTTTATTATAAGTAACATAATTGTCTAGAAACCAGCGATAATTATTGGTATGGGTTACACTAAGTCTTGTTTTTGCCGGATTTTCATTATCCTTTTCAAAATTATCTTCTATATTTCCAGGGTCGTTGGCTAAGAAAGATCCTAATCTGTCCTGAAAATTATACATCCGTCCATTTTCAGTTTCTACAGAAAAACGAGAGGTAAATGTTAACGGTTCTATGATTTTATAATCTGCTTTAAATGAAGCTTGAATTTTAAAGTATTTTTGTTTTTCGTCTTGAAAATGTAAATCTTTTACAGGATTCCCTACATTATTAAATGCTGTTGAGGAACCAAATCTTCCTTGTTCATCCCTTACAGGAACAATTGGTGCTTGCTTATAAGCATTTGTAAATGCACTATAGCCTTTTGGAGTTACATTTGCCAATTGAACACTAACATTATGACCAAAATTTAATTTATCGCTTATTTTATAATCCACGTTGCTACGTAAGGTAAGCCTATCAAAATCATTGTCTTTTAAGATCCCTTCTTCATTATTGTATCCTACACTAAAAAAGGCTGTGATGTTATCAGAACCGCCAGATAAGGACAAATTGTGATTTGTTACACGGCCTATTCTTGTGATAGCATCCAACCAATTGGTATTGTATTGTTGGTTGCTTGGAAAAAACCCGCTTGTATTATTATCATTGCTTGGGTCATCATCTCTTCTTAAATCTCTTTGGATGGCTTCATTGCTATAAATTACATAAGATGCAGCATCAGCCATTTTAACGGTGCTTAAAATATCTTTAATTCCTGTATAAGAATCAAAGGATATTTGCATTTTTCCTGAACGTCCTTTTTTGGTGGTAATGATAATTACGCCATTCGCGCCTCTATTACCATAAATGGCTAATGAAGCGGCATCTTTTAAAACATTCATCGTTAGAATGTCGGAGGTGTTGATATTATTGATGTTGTTGGTTAAGATCCCATCAACAACATACAAAGGATCTCGCCCTCCTTGTATTGTTCCCAACCCTCTTATTATCACTGTTGAAGCCGATCCAGGCGCGTCTGAGGCAATTATCTGAATTCCGGCAGCCTTTCCTTGTAATGCTTGCGCCGCATTGGTTACCGGTTCTTTTGAAAGTTCTTCCCCCTTAATTGAACTCACAGAGCTGGTAAGGATTGCTTTTTTCTGTGTTCCGTATCCAATAACAACAACTTCTTCTAAACTTTCTGCGCTATCTTCAAGCACAACATTAATAATGTTAGCCGTTCCTACCACAATTTCTTTAGGTTTCATCCCAATATAGCTGAATACCAACACTTCATTTTGGCTGGCTGCAATACTGAAATTTCCGTCAAAATCAGTCACAACTCCTCGGGCGGTGTTTTTTATTAAAACATTTACCGAAGGAATAGGTACTCCATCTGATGAAGTAACTTTACCTGAAACAGTTCTTTCCTGAGCAAAAATTAAGAAAGGAAGGAATAATAAGGCGTAAATTATTTTTGTTTTCATTTAAAATAAATTTAATGTTAAGTAATTGTTAAAGTTACTGGGTTTTTGGCCTTTTCAATACAATATGCATACGCCTTAGTTACGCCACATTAATTTAAAAAGTGATTTTTTCTGAAAGGCGTATTACAAAACAGATTATTTTTTATAGCAAATAGCCGAGCAAATATGATAAATGAAGTAGTAATGACGTAGTTTTGTTTTACTAAAATGACTAGAAAATGCAGTTATTTTAATTATAATTTTGTAAAAAACCGCGAAGACTGCCTTCTTTTGAGATGCCGAGTTTTATTTTTAGCCGATATCTGTTTGTTTCAACACCTCTAATGGAGATGTTGAGCAGTGGCGCAATTTCCTTGCTGCTCATATTCATTCTTAAATAGGCACAAATTTTCAAATCTTTGTGCGTTAAAGTTGGAAAGCTGGCTTTTAATTGTTTAAAAAACTCTTCATGAACCTGATTGAAATTGTATTCAAAAAGTTCCCATCCATCAACGTGTTCAATGGAATTGTCTATTTGTTTTATGAATTTTTTAAAGGAATACTGATTGGTAAAATTATTTTTATTGGAAAGCAATTCATCTTTTAAATGCAACAATGTTTCATTTTTTTTAACCAAAGTCATTGCGGTATTTGCCAGCTGTTTGCTTTTGAGTTTAATTTCATTTTTAAGGGATTCGTTTTTTAGCCTAATAATTTCTTTTTCACTTTCTTGTTTACGTTCTTCCAATAATTTTTTCTGCGCTTCTTCAAACATCAATTTAAGCAACTTTTGTTCTTTTCTTATCTTCTTTTTATAAAGAAGATAAATGACAAAAGCGGCAATAATAAATATAAAAGCATAAATAATAAATCCGGTGGTACCTTTATACCAAGGTGATAAAACGGTAAATTCCAAAGATAAAACAGGCGATTTTTCTTTGTTGTAACCAACGGTTCTTATGGTTAAAAGATAAGTTCCGTCAGAAAGATTTGAAAATTCTATTATACCGTTTTTAGATTCAGTCCAGGGCGGATTTAAATGCAGACTTGAAAGGTTATACTCAAAACTATGGTCTTTGGAAAACGGAGAACTTACGGATATGGCAATTGAATTGTTTCGAAATGGGAGTGAAATTTCGGTTGTATCAAGCGCGATGGCTTGATTGTTAATGATTATTTTAGCAAGTATTGGTTTTTTTAAGGTTTCTTTTATTGAAAATTTGGCCGCATCAATAAACATAAATCCATCATATAAATTAAGGGCAAAAGTTGAATCGTTAATTTTAGAAATATTTTCATAACCGGTTATAAGTCTTTTTTTGAAGTACTTATTCGGAATTAAAATGTTTTCTGATTCACTTAAAAAGGAACCAAAAGTGATGGAATTTTCTGTTTTATAGGCAATTTCTGGAATGTTTTCTTCGGAAATGATATATCCTTGTTTGCCAATTTTTTCATTTAATAAATTGTAGGGAACAATGCTGTCTATGAGTGTTTCATAATTTTGCCAGCCTTTTATGGTGTGAAAAGCAATGGTGTTTTTGAGTTTGTAAATTCGCACAAAATAATCGGACCAGAGCCCTTTTTTATTGTAATCTTTAATTTCAGTAATTGTCTCATAATTTTTATCAAACTTAACGCGGTACAAACCCTTGTTTGCGTGCGAAATCCAAGCAGTTTGTTCATCTTCAAAAACCAGAAATCGTGCAGGGATGGTGGTTTTCCCCAAATGTTTTACCTGCCATTCACCATTTATTTTTTTAAAGCTCACCAAGCCGGCATAAGTTCCCTGAACATAGGTATTTTTTTGTTCCGGCACTTTATTGATTACCCAGCCGCCGGTATAGCCCGAAATAAGTTTTAAGGTGTTGTTTTTTACCAAATAAGTGCCATTATTATGTCCGCAAAACAAATCGCCGTCTAATTCTTTTAAGTTCCAAACCTGCCCTTGAGAACCTTCAATAAATTGTAATTTGCCTTCAGCATCAATAAAATACAAACCGGTATTGCTGCCAATATAAATGGTGTTTTTATAACTGATGATATCATAAACAGCACCTAGCTTGCCAGAAATATCATTGTAAAAATAATTGGGCGTGTTCAAATCAACAAAGGCAATTCCGTTATCCAATCCCAGCCATAGTTCATTGTTTTCGGAAACAAATTGTCCCAAAACAGTATTGTTTATAAGTCCGGTTTCTTTGTTGATGTTGAATAGGATTTTGCCGGAGTTATCCGTGATATAAATTCCATTTTTTATGGTGCCAAAAAGCATATTCCCATTTGGCAGTTGTGTAAATTTATTAAGCTGGTGCTTTTTAACAATTTGATTGATCTCGGTTTGCCAAGGAATTAGGATGTTATTATCCAACAAAAAGGAACCCTCCAAAGCGGTGTTTATTAATAACTGGGAATCGTTTTTTGCTGTGACTGAAATAATCTTGGAATTTTTTAATTTTTCAGCATAAAAGAAAGGCTTTAACTGTTGATTTTCCAACACAAATATACCGTTGTCTAAAGTAGCGACATACAATTTTTCATAGACAACATCGCAAGTCATAATGGTGCCCGACAAGTTGTGCGAGGTAATTTTCCCGTCTTTATAAATATGAATATTTAAAAAAGACCGAAATACCACAGCATCGCCTAACAAAACTATTTGCCAATATTCTTCATCTTTAGAGACGTTTATTTTCTTGTGGGCACTTAGCAGGGAAGTGTATTTTAAAGCACCTTTGTTGTTTCTTGAGAAATAACCGAATTCCTCATACGAGCCCACGTAAATTTTATTTTGATAAACCAACAATGAACGAATGGTGGTTTTATTCGGCATTTCCCATAAATTCCAGTTTAACCCGTCAAACTCCAGAAGTCCGTTGTTATTCGCCACAAATAAATTCCCGTCGGCAGATTTTGCAATGTCCCAATTTTGATTGCCCGCCTTGTATTCATAAAGTGTATAATTATTTATGTAATGGGCATATTGCGCATTTATATGTTGAGATATTAAAACCGCAAGCAGAAAACAAAGGGAATATTTAATGTTATTGGCGAACCTCATAAATAATTTAAAGCGTCAATATTTTTATTGCTAACAAATCTAGGTAAATAAAGCATAAAATAAAAGAAAGCATCAAAAATACGCTGAATTTTAAAATAAGTTTTTTGATAATTTTGATGGAAAAAGAGTCCTTTATTTTTTAATCTGATTGGGTTAAACAGGTTTACTGAAATCACAAAAATGAAACATATTTATGAATTTTATGATTTCAAAAAATGGAATTATTTGACCTAAAAGCTATATAATTAAGAAAAATTTAACAACCTGAAATAAGGGAAAAACGATTATAAAGCGACATACTGATTAATATTGTTTAATTTTGAAAATTCTTATAAAAGAAACCAAGCTTTTAGTATGAAACGAGCATTACAAATTTTAACACACAAAGGAATGATTAATGGCGAACAGCATCTGTTACAGCTAAAAAATAAAATTTAAACAGATGAAAAAAATATTTTTGCTTTTGGCGTTTTTTGCGCTAGTCAATTCAAGTTTTGCCCAAATTCACGATCCGGTAAAGTGGTCAACTTCAACAGAAAAAATTTCAGAAACAGAATACGATTTAATTGTAACCGCAACCATTGAGGCGAAGTGGCATTTATATTCGCAAAACGTCCCTGCCGATGGGCCAATACCCACCTCTTTTTCGTTTAAAACAAGTCCTGATTATAAGTTAATCGGAAAAACTACCGAAGAAAAAGGCGTTAGCAGTTACGACCCTGTTTTTGAGATGCAAATCAAGTATTTTGAAAATAAAGCAACGTTTAAACAACGAATAAAAGTTCTGTCGGAAAAATCATTTAAAATTGCAGGAACAGTTGAATTTATGGTGTGTGACGATGCCAGTTGTTTGCCGCCAACTGAAATTGATTTGGCATTTCTTATCCCTGCAAATGCGGCAATTGTGAATGCCAAAGATGATAAAGAAGTTCCCGCAATAACATCCGCAGAAACTAAGGATCATGCCACAATATCTCCAACGCCTGTTGATAAAAATAAAACAGATGTTGCAGTAAAAGCTGCCAAAAACAGCAATAAAACATCTAATAAAAGTTTGTTAACCATTTTTATCATTGCATTCTTTTCGGGATTTGCGGCACTTTTAACGCCGTGCGTATTTCCTATGATTCCTATGACCGTGAGTTTTTTTACAAAACAAAGCAAAAGCAAGGCCGAAGGAGTAAGAAATGCCATTATCTACGGAATTTCCATTGTGATTATTTATGTGCTTTTGGGCTTGCTGGTGAGCGCCGTTTTTGGTGCCGATGCCTTAAATGCACTCTCAACAAATGTTTGGTTTAATGTTATTTTCTTCTTGTTACTGGTAGTTTTTGCGGTGTCTTTTTTGGGTGCTTTTGAAATCGTTTTGCCAAGTTCTTGGGGAACAACAGTTGATGCGCAAGCTGATAAAGGCGGCATCATCGGGATATTTTTTATGGCTTTGGCTTTGGCCATTGTTTCATTTTCCTGTACCGGACCCATTGTTGGAACTTTATTGGTTGAAGCCGCAGCTGGCGGAAATCAAATAGGTCCAATTATTGGCATGTTGGGATTCTCCTTGGCATTGGCAATTCCATTTGCCTTGTTTGCCGCTTTTCCGGGTTGGTTAAATTCATTGCCAAAATCGGGTGGATGGTTAAATACCGTAAAAGTGGTGTTGGGATTTTTGGAATTGGCTTTGGCATTTAAATTTTTATCGAATGCCGATTTGGTATTACAGCTTCATTGGCTGGAAAGAGAAGTTTTCTTAGCCATTTGGATTACCATATTTTTGGCTTTGGCTTTCTATCTTTTTGGAAAAATTCAATTGCCGCACGATTCTCCTTTGACGCATATTTCTGTGGGAAGACTCAGTTTGGGAATGCTTTCCTTGGCATTTGCCATCTATATGATTCCCGGTTTGTGGGGCGCACCTTTAAATTTAATCAGTGCTTTTCCGCCCGCGCAACATTACAGTGAATCGCCCTACGGAGTCGGATTTTCAAGAATGAACAGTGGCATGCCATCCGGAGAAAATGCAGAAATACCCGATGGCGCTCATTTAATGCCGCCTCACAATATTTTGGCTTTTAACGATTATGAAAAAGGTTTGGCCTATGCCATAAAAGTGAATAAGCCGGTGATGATTGATTTTACGGGACACGCCTGTGTAAATTGCAGAAAAATGGAGCAAAATGTTTGGCCAAAAGACGAGATTCTTCCAATTCTTAAAAACGACGTGGTGTTAATTTCGTTGTATGTGGATGATAAAAGGCCGCTTGCCAATGGCGAAGAAATTGAATCGAAATTATATCCGGGTAAAAAGTTAAAATATATCGGACAAAAATGGAGCGAATTCCAAATTATAAGATACGGCGCCAACGCGCAGCCATTTTATGTTTTGATGGATCATAACGAAGAAAATTTAAATGAACCTGTTGCTTATACGCCAAATGTGAAGGAATATCACGATTGGTTAAAAAAAGGAATCGCAAATTTTAAATAAACAAATATTTTTGAATAGGGATGTCAACAAAATCAGCAATCGAAAAAAAAAGTCAACCTTCTGAACTGGAAACCTATTTTCAACAATTCAGAAAGCATATTGTTGGCATTGACCAAACTTTTGAGTCGCCTTACGGGCAAAAGAAAATTATTTATACCGACTGGACTGCCAGCGGCAGATTGTACCGCCCCATAGAAGAGAAATTACTCAATGAATTTGGTCCGTTTGTGGCCAATACGCATACCGAAACTTCCGTCACAGGATCTGCAATGACCATCGCTTACCACAAAGCGAGATCTATCATAAAAAATCATGTAAACGCAACTGCAGAAGATGTTTTGATTACTTCCGGAACCGGAATGACTGGGGTTGTAAACAAGTTTCAACGTATTTTAGGGTTGAAAGTGTCAGAAAATTTAAAAAAATACGCTGAAATTCCTGCGGATCTAAAACCCATCGTATTTATTACGCATATGGAACACCATTCCAACCAAACTTCTTGGCTGGAAACCATTGCTGATGTTGAAATTATTCCTTGTCAGGAATCGGGTTTGATGTGTTTTGACAGTTTTGAAAAACTCTTAATTCAGCATAAAGACCGGCCCATAAAGATTGCTTCCGTAACTGCTTGTTCCAATGTAACGGGCATTGTGACCGATTATCACAAAATCGCAAAAATGATTCACCATTATGGCGGATTGTGTTTTGTAGATTTTGCCTGTTCGGCGCCGTATGTTGAAATAAATATGCATCCTAAAGATGAAGAAGCCTATTTAGACGCCATTTTCTTTTCACCGCACAAATTTTTAGGCGGTCCGGGATCATTGGGCGTGTTGATTTTCAACAAAAAATTGTACAAAAATATGGTTCCCGACAATCCGGGCGGCGGAACGGTTAACTACACAAATCCTTGGGGAAACCACGATTATATTGATGACATTGAAACCCGTGAAGACGGCGGCACGCCTGGTTTTTTGCAAACCATAAAAATTGCTTTGGCCATTCAGCTCAAAGAAAAGATGGGCGTTAACAATATTTTGGCGCGAGAACATGAAATGATTGATTTGGTGTTTGAAAAACTGACCAAAATTCCAAATCTTCAACTATTGGCCGGGCAGCATAAAGACCGATTGGGCGTTTTTTCTTTTTTTATTGAAAATGCACATTTTAATTTATTCGTTAAATTGTTAAACGACCGATTTGGCATCCAAACCCGCGGAGGTTGCTCTTGCGCCGGAACTTATGGCCACTTTTTGTTGCATGTTGATCAGCAAACATCAAGAAGTATTGAAGAAAAAATTAGTGAGGGATGTTTGGTTGAAAGGCCGGGATGGATTCGCATGTCCATTCACCCAACAATTACCAATGAAGAAATACTTTATGTATGCGAAAGCATTAAACAAGTTGCCGAAAATATTGAAGAATGGCGCAATGATTACCAATATGATGCCATAAAAAACGAGTTTATGCATAAAACCGCCAAACCAATAGAAAACGAACTGGTAAATAATTGGTTCAAGGTTTAGCTATTGGGCAACAAATTTTTCTATATTTGGGCTTAAATAATAAATATATTTGATGGATAATTTTATGTTCTTTCTTAAAGAGGGGCTTTTTCATGTGTTGGATTGGAATGCCTATGATCATGTGCTTTTTTTGATAGTTTTGGTGGTGATATACGATTTTAAAAATTGGCAAAAAATATTGTGGCTTATTACATTATTTACCATTGGGCACACGCTTTCCTTAATTTTGTCGGCATATAAAATTGTAACAATAAGTCAAAACTGGATTGAATTTTTAATTCCTGTTACCATTATAATTACCGCTTTGGTGAATGTGTTTTTTGCAAAAAATGCGACAAAACTGGCAAAAACAAATACCAATTTATTTTTTGCACTGTTTTTTGGATTGATTCACGGACTCGGGTTCTCCGGTTATTTTAAAATATTGATAGGCAGTTCAACCGAAAAATTAATTCCGCTTTTGGAATTTGCGCTTGGAATAGAAATTGCACAAGTAATCGTGGTAATTGCAATCCTATTAATTGGACTTATTTTTCAAACCGTTTTCCGATTTCCGAAGCGCGACTGGATTTTGATCATCTCATCCGTAGTGATCGGTTTGGTTTTGCCAATCCTAAAAGCGTCCATATTTTGGTAAAAAATTAACGTAGAGTTTATTAGAATCTTAGTACTTTTGAAAACGCTTAAAAATTTATGAACAAGAAACAATTAAAATACGACCAAGCTTATATGCGAATGGCATTTGAGTGGTCAAAATTATCATACTGCGAAAGAAAACAAGTGGGCGCATTAATTGTGAAAGACCGAATGATTATTTCCGACGGTTTTAACGGTACGCCAACGGGTTTTGAAAATCCGTGTGAAGATAAAGCTGGTGATACAAAGTGGTATGTGTTGCATGCCGAAGCAAATGCCATATTAAAAGTGGCGGCTTCAACACAATCATGCAAAGATTCAACCTTGTACATTACAATGTCGCCTTGTAAAGAATGCAGTAAATTAATACATCAATCAGGAATAAAAAGAGTGGTTTACGCCAATGCCTATAAAGATGAAATGGGCTTGGAGTTTTTAGAAAAAGCAGGCGTTGAACTTACCCATCTTAAAAATTTATAATGACAAAAAGAAAAATATATTTTCCCTTAATGATTGGTATTGCCATTGCCGCAGGGATATTTATTGGCAGCACTTTTAACTTTAAAAACAAATCGGTTTTATTCAGCTCCAATTCAAATGAAGCAAAAATAAAACGATTGATAAACTTCATTCAGTATGATTATGTTGATAAAGTAAATACGGATAGTTTGCTTGATGATGCCATTACTACAATCTTGGCAAAATTAGATCCGCATTCTGTTTATATTCCAAAAGATGAATTGCAGCGCGTTACAGAAAGTATGCAGGGAAAATTTGCAGGCATCGGTGTTTCGTTCCTGATTCATGAAGATTCTGTCGCCGTAAGCGGCGTTATTAAAGGCGGGCCTAGCGAAAAAGCGGGAATAAAAGCAGGAGATAGAATTATTATCGCAAATAACGACACCCTGTTTGGTAAAAGTCTTATGAAAAAAGCCGGTTTTACTGAAATTGAACGCGGAACGATTGAAGGCAACAGAAAAATGAGCGATGCGGTGATGAAAGCGCTTAAAGGCGAACCGGATACCAAAGTCAATGTAAAGGTTTACAGACGTTCAACAAATAAAATATTAAATTTTCCAATCACACGTGGTGATGTTTCAATCACAAGTGTATCAGCTCATTATATGATCAACAATACTTTGGGATACATTAAAGTCGATCGTTTTGCCAGAACCACTTACCAGGAATTTAAAAAGGCTTTGGATGAGCTCATTGGAAAAGGAATGACTTCTTTGGCGCTTGATTTACGTGGAAATCCGGGAGGTTATATGGACATTGCCAATATGATTGTGGATGAATTTTTAGAGGATGGTAAATTAATCGTATTCACCAAAAGCAAAAATGGCGCGGTAGATAAATCATTTTCAACTGAAAAAGGCGATTTTGAAAACGGTAAAATATTTGTGTTAATTGATCAAAATTCGGCATCTGCCAGTGAAATTGTTGCTGGTGCGCTTCAGGATAATGATAAAGGAACCATTGTTGGCCGCCGCTCTTTTGGAAAAGGACTGGTGCAACAGGAAATGGAATTGGGCGATGGATCGGCTGTTAGGCTTACAACGGCAAGATATTATACACCAACCGGAAGGTCTATCCAAAAACCTTACAGCCACACAGACAACAGTAAGTATAACAATGATTATTTGGAAAGAATTCACAATGGGGAACTGCTTTCAAGAGACAGCATTAAAGTTATTGACTCTTTAAAATATAAAACGCCAAAAGGAAAAATCGTTTATGGCGGAGGTGGAATAATCCCTGATGTTTTTGTTTCAATAGATACGCTTGGCACGTTCAATAATATGTTATACAGTGAGTTGAATCCGTTTATTTTTAAATATATCGATAACAATCGAAAAGAAATGAACAAGTGGGAATTGTATGATTTTGTTAAAAACTTCGATAAAAGCGACAAAATATTCAATCAATATATCAGCGAGCTGGATATAAATTTTCCAATTCCGCCAGCAGCCAGAGAAGATTTAAAACGCTATTTTAAGGCAATTATGGCCAGAAATTTATTCGATGAAACAGGCTATTTTATGATTGTCCAGAAAAAAGACAATATGATTTTGAAGGTGATTGAACTGGACAGTAAGAAATAGCGCTTTTAACAAATTTAAATACCTTTAGCACTTAACGCTCGAAAATTTTGACAACCAATAAAAAAATATATTTTGCTTCCGATCAGCATTTTGGTGCGCCTACTGTTGAAGCAAGTAAAATACGGGAACAAAAGTTTGTAAATTGGCTGGATTTCATCAAAAAAGATGCTGATGTACTCTTTCTTTTAGGCGATTTATTCGATTTTTGGTTTGAATACTCACAAGCCGTTCCAAAAGGTTTTGTGCGCGTTTTGGGAAAATTGGCCGAATTAAGCGACCAGGGAATAGAAATCCATTTTTTTGTTGGAAACCATGACCTTTGGATGCACGATTATTTTGAAAAAGAACTGAACATTCCAGTTTACCACCAGCCAAAAGAATTCATGCTTAACGGAAAATCATTTTTTATAGGCCACGGAGATGGTTTAGGACCTGAAGACAAAGGCTATAAAAGGATGAAAAAAGTATTTACCAACCCAATTTCAAAATGGTTCTTTAAATGGCTTCATCCTGATGTCGGCATTCGAGTGGCACACTATTTATCGGTAAAAAACAAATTAATTTCAGGCGAGGAAGATTTAAAGTTTTTGGGTGAAGAAAAGGAATGGCTGGTGCAATACGCCAAAAAGAAATTAACCGAGAAACATTACGATTATTTTGTGTTTGGCCACCGTCATTTGCCGCTTGAAATACCGCTTTCTCCAAATTCAAAATACATCAATACCGGCGATTGGATTGTGCATTTCACTTATGGTGAATTTGACGGTGGGGAAATGATGTTAAAATCTTACTAAACCTCGCATTTTGCTATTATTTTTAACCAATTTTTAACAAGATTTAAATAAAATATTCTGCTATTTGCATAGCGTAATAAAGCATGTTAAATTCACCCACTTTAAAACAATAAATATGATTGAAGAAAATAACGTTTCAGTAGATATTAGGGCTATAAATGAAAAAATTGAAAGAGAAAGCGCTTTTGTTGATTTGTTGATGATGGAAATGAATAAAGTGATTGTTGGCCAGAAACATATGGTTGAAAGATTGCTTATCGGTTTGTTGGGAAATGGACATATTTTGTTGGAAGGTGTTCCCGGTTTGGCAAAAACATTGGCAATTAATACTTTGGCCAAAGCGGTTCAAGGCAAGTTCAGCAGAATTCAGTTTACACCCGATTTGTTGCCGGCCGATGTGATTGGAACTATGATTTACAATATTAAAGTCAATGACTTTTCCATAAAAAAAGGACCAATTTTCGCAAATTTTGTATTGGCTGATGAGATTAACCGTGCGCCGGCAAAAGTGCAGTCCGCTTTGTTGGAAGCCATGCAGGAACGCCAAATCACCATTGGAGACACTACTTTTAAATTGGAAGAACCATTTTTGGTGATGGCAACCCAAAACCCAATAGAACAAGAAGGAACCTATCCGTTGCCGGAAGCGCAAATTGACCGTTTTATGCTTAAAACGGTGATTAATTATCCGAAATTAGATGAAGAGCAATTAATTATGCGTCAACATTTAAATGATACTTATGGCGTTGTGAATTCAGTTGCTTCCATTGATCAAATTATCAGAGCCAGACAAGCGGTGCGAGAAGTTTATATGGATGAGAAAATTGAAAAATACATTCTCGATATTATTTTTGCCACACGTTTTCCTGAAAAATATAATTTACCCGATTTAAAAGGTTTGATAAGCTTTGGCGCTTCTCCCCGAGGAAGCATCAACTTGGCGCTTGCAGCCAAATGCTACGCTTTCATAAAACGCAGAGGTTACGTAATTCCTGAAGATGTTCGTGCTGTTGTGCACGATGTTTTACGTCACAGAGTTGGCGTTACTTATGAAGCGGAAGCAGAAAACATCACTTCAGAAGACATCATCAATAAAATTGTGAACGAGGTTGAAGTACCTTAAAAGGTTTAATTGTTGAATCGTATAATCGTTTATTTGATTTTTTCAAAACCTTTCAACTTTCAGCTTTTAACTTTCAACTTTAATTAAATGGAGACTAAAGAAATACTTAAAAAAGTTCGTAAAATTGAGATTAAGACACGTCGCTTGTCTAATCACATATTTTCTGGCGAATACCACAGTTCGTTCAAGGGGCGCGGTATGACTTTTTCTGAAGTTCGACAATACCAATACGGCGACGACATCAGGGCAATTGACTGGAATGTGACTGCACGCTATAATGAACCTTATGTGAAGGTTTTTGAGGAAGAAAGGGAATTGACCATGGTTTTAATGGTTGATGTAAGCGGCTCTGAATATTTTGGAACCACCCAGCAATTTAAACGCGATACCATTACAGAAATAGCGGCGACATTGGCTTTTTCGGCCATTCAAAATAATGACAAAGTTGGTTTGCTTTTATTTTCAGACCAAATGGAATTGTACATTCCGCCTAAAAAAGGGAAAAGTCACGTGTTGCGAATTATCAGGGAATTGATTGAATTTAAGCCTCAAAGCAAAAAAACAGACTTAAATGAAGCACTTAAGTTTTTTTCAAGCGTGATGAAGAAAAAAGCCATTGTTTTTATCCTTTCTGATTTTATGGATGCGCATTACAACCATACCTTAAAAATTGTTGGAAGAAAGCATGATGTAACCGGAATAAGGATTTATGACATTCACGACAGTTCAATTCCAAATCTGGGAATGGTGCCAATGCGCGATGCCGAAACAGGAAAAACAATGTTGGTGAATACCGCTTCAAAAAGCGTTAGAAATAGCTATAAAGCACACTATCTGGAGTCGGTAGATTATTTTGAAAAATCTTTTACGCATAGCGGATCGGGAACGATCAGTTCTCAAATAGATGAAAGTTATGTTAAAAAATTATTGGGTTATTTTAAGCGAAAAGGAGCTAAATAGCAAATGAACACTAAATGAAAAAACGGATAGTTTATATATTATTTTTAATTGGTTTTATAGGTTTTGCACAGGAAAATCCTGTGAAAATTACTATAGATACCGCCGCCATTAGAATTGGCGAGCATATTCAATATAAAATATCGGTAAATAAGACCGGCAAAGTTGTTTTTCCGAAATTTCAGTCAGACAGTTTGGGAAAAGTTGAGGTGGTGGAATCTTTTGCGGTGGATACTTTAAAAGACACCTACGAAAAAAAATATGTGCTTACAAGTTTTGACAGCGGGCGTTATACCATACCAAAACAACAGGTGCTTATTAACAACAAAATATTTTTCACCGATTCATTGCTGGTGAGCGTTGCCACGGTTAAAGTGGATACCTTAAAGCAGCAAATGTTTCCCATAAAAGCCATTAAAAGCGAGCCAAAAACATTTGACGATTACAAACCGATGCTTTGGTGGATTTTGCTGATTTTAGCGATTATTGCCACAGCGTTGTATTTCATTTTCAGAAAGAAAGAGAAAAAAGAAGAAGTAATTGTGGTGATTGCTCCAATTCAGGAAGCGCTGCAACGTCTTAAAGAATTGGACGAAAAGCAACTGCTTCAGCAAAACAAAATAAAAACATATTACACGGAACTTACGGATATTGTAAGAACCTATATTGAAAAAGACATTTATATTCCCGCGTTGGAATCGACCACCAACGAATTGATTGACACCATCAACGATTTTAATGAGTCGAGCAAATTAGGAATTTCAAAGGAAACAATTCAACAATTAAAAGAGGTGTTGGAAAGCGCCGATATGGTGAAATTCGCAAAATCAAAACCAATTGTTGAAGAAATAAAAGCGCACAGAAATTTGTCTGAACGTATTTTACAAAATTTAAAACCTGCAAAAGAAACAAAAAATGAAGTGGAATAATTTTGAGTTTTTACATCCGCAGTTTTTATGGTTATTGGTGCTGATACCATTGCTGGCTATTTGGTATTTTTTAATACGAAAAGACGACAGTGCAGCATTGACCATTTCGAGCACAAAAGGATTTGAAGCAAAACCTTCAATTTGGTCGAAATTGAAACCGTTGCTTTATGTTTTGAGATTGCTGGCAATTGCCTCATTAATTGTTGCTTTGGCGCGCCCAAGAACAGTTCAAATGAGCCAAAATACCAAAACAAACAAAGGAATTGATATTGTGATGGCCATTGACGTTTCGGCAAGTATGCTGGCGCGCGATTTAAAACCAAACCGGCTGGAAGCCTTAAAAGTGGTAGCGGCCGAATTTGTAAATCAGCGTCCGAATGACAGAATAGGAATTGTTGTTTATGCAGGCGAAAGCTATACACAAATGCCAATTACCAGCGATAAAAGAATAGTAATGAGCACGCTTTCCGAGCTTAAATGGGGAGAACTCGACGGCGGAACAGCCATTGGAATGGGATTGGGCTCGGCAGTTAACCGATTAAAAGAAAGCAAAGCCAAAAGCAAAGTGATTATTTTATTGACGGATGGTGTTAACAATACCGGATTTGTTGATCCTAAAACAGCCACTGAATTGGCGGTTGGTGAAGGAATAAAAGTCTACACCATAGGAATTGGAACTAACGGAACAGCGCCGTTTCCTTATGCAAAAGACCCAACATCAGGAGAAATATTGTTTAAAAATTCTTTGGTTGAAATTGACGAGAAATTATTGCAATACATCGCTCAGCAAACAGGCGGAATTTATTTTAGGGCAACAGACAATTTAAAGTTAAAAGCCATTTACAACGAAATTAATAAATTAGAAAGAACCGAAGTGGAAGAATTTAAGTATTACAATTATCAGGAAAAATATCGATTTCTGGTTTTATTGGCAGGTTTTCTTTTGTTGATGGAATTTGCCTTGAAGAATACCGTTTTTAGAAGTTTTATATAGATTGTTGAGTTGTTTAGGCGTTTAAAAACAGACCATAACAAATACAAATTCATCAGTTAAAAGATTAAATATCAAAAAGAAATGTATCAAATAGAAGAACCGACATATTTTTATTATTTGGCAATTATTCCGGCAATAGTTGTGTTGTTTCTATTGGTGCTTTGGTGGAAAAAACGCATTCAAAAACGATTTGCGGATCCTAAATTAATTCAAAAATTAAGTCCGGAAAAATCAACGTTTAAATCGTTTTTAAAGTTAATTGTATTTTGTTTTGCCTTGTTTTTTCTGATTATTTCATTGGCAAACCCAAAAATGGGAACCAAACTGGAAACGGTAAAACGCCAGGGTGTTGACATTGTTTTTGCCTTGGATGTATCAAAAAGTATGTTGGCAGAAGATATTGCACCAAATAGACTTGAAAAAGCCAAGCAAATTATCACGAAAGTGATAGAAAACTTGGGGAGCGACCGAATAGGTATTATTATTTATGCAGGAAGTTCGTACCCGCTGCTTCCGATTACCACAGATTATGCTGCGGCAAAAATGTTTCTTCAAAATGCAAATACAGAGATGGTTTCCAATCAGGGAACGGCCATAAATGATGCCATTGAACGAGCGCTTTCCTATTATGACAATGACGAGCAAACCAATCGGTTTTTAGTGATTGTTTCCGATGGCGAAGATCATCAGGAAAACACGTTAGACTTGGCCAAAGAAGCTGCCAAAAAAGGCATAAAAATATACACTGTCGGCATTGGAACCGCAAAAGGAGGTCCAATTCCGCTAAAAGATAACGGAAGGGTTGTTGCCTATAAAAAAAACAATGAAGGAACGGTGGTAGTCACCCAACTAAACGAACAAATTTTAAGAGATATTGCCAACGTAGGAAACGGAAAATACATCAACGGAAATAAAACACAAGAAACCATTGCCACTATTAAAGAGGTTTTGGAAAAAGCCGAAAAAAACGAATTTGAAACCAAGCAATTTTCAGATTATGAAGATCAGTTTCAGTGGTTTGTGGGCATCGGCTTGTTGTTGTTAATTATTGACGTAACATTGCTGGAAAAGAAAACAAAATGGGTTCAAAAATTAAATTTATTCAATGAGAAATAGCATTTTCATCCTGTTTTTAAGCATTACATCTTTAATGTTTTCTCAGCAAAAAGATCTAAAAGATCTGGAGCGAGAAGCAAGAAAAGACGTGAGAGAAGGTAACGAATTATACAATCAGCTAAAATTTGAAGAAGCTGAAATTGCCTATAAAAAAGCGTTGGATAAAAATCCGAATTACGCAAAAGCGTCCTATAATCTGGCAAATACCATTTACCAGAAAAACCAAAATAAAGAAGCGGTTTTTCAATATGATTTGGCTGAAAAAATAGCGCCGAATAAAATGAGCAAAGCCGAAATTTTTCACAATATGGGAAATTCCTTTATGAAAGAAAAACAATATGATAAAGCTGTGGCTGCCTATAAAAATTCGATGCGCAATAATTCCAAAGATGAAGAAACGCGCTATAATTTGGCAATGGCCCAGGAATTATTGAAAAATCAGCAAGACAAAGACAATAAGGACAATAAAGATAAAAAGGACGATAATAAAGACGATAAAAATAAAGATCAAAAAGATAAGGAAGGCGACGATAAAGATAAAAAGGACGAAAAAGACAAAGATAAAGACAAGGGAAAAGACAAAGAAGATGACAAAGGCGATCCTAAAAAAGACAAAGACGATCCGCAAAATCAGAAACCAAGACCAAATCAGTTGTCGCCTGAACAAATGAAGCAATTGCTGGAGGCGATGAACAATGAAGAAAACAAAACGCAAAAGAAATTGAATGCCCAAAAAGCAAGAGGCCAAAAAATTAAACAAGAAAAGGACTGGTAAAAAAATGAAGAGTGCAAAGTTTTACATATTTACAATTTTAGCGTTTGCTTCACAAGTGCTTTTGGCTCAGGTGGAGTTTAAAACTTCTGTGAGTAAAACCAATTTGGGTTTAAATGAACGCTTTAGAATTGAATTTTCTGTAGACAAGCAAGGTGCCGACAATTTTAAACCGCCTTCATTTGCCGATTTTAAAGTGGTGGGTGGTCCAAGTTCATCCGTAAGCCAATCCTGGATTAACGGAAAAGCAAGCTATTCTCAAACATACATTTATATTATCGAACCAAAAAAAGAGGGTGAATTTATTATTGATGCGGCCACGATAGAATATAACAATGAAATTGTAAAATCAAATTTGGTAAAAATATTGGTTTCAAAATCCATAGAAATCCCAAAAGACCCGAACAATCCCGAGTATATTGCACAGCAAAATATCCATTTGGTTGCGGAAGTGTCTAATTTAAATCCGTATGTTGGTGAAGGAATTTATGTGGTTTATAAATTATATGTAAGTCAAAACATCAGCGTAAACGATTGGCGCGTGAGTGATTCTCCGCAATACAATGGATTTTGGAATCAGGATATTGAAGTGACCGATATCAATGTCCAAAACGGAAAATACAATGGCGAGGATTATCGGTTTTTAGTCCTTAAAAGAGCCGTGCTAATTCCGCAACGCTCTGGAGAATTAATTATTGAACCTATGAAAATGGACTTTTCAGTTGGAATTCCAACCGGAAGAGGCGATTTTTTTGGAAATATGATTACCAGAAATATTAGTTATTCAACAGCATCGGATGTTAGAAAAGTGAGGGTGAAAGCATTGCCTGAAGCAGGAAAGCCCGAAGGTTTTTCAGGAGCGGTAGGTGAATTTCAGTTCACTGTGTCAGCCGATAAAAATGTATTAAAAGCAAATGATGCAGCCCAAATTAAAGTTGAAGTAAAAGGTAGCGGTAATTTAAAATTATTTGAAATCCCTAAAATAGTTACGCCAGCCGAATTGGAAGCTTACACGCCAGAACACAAGGAAGAGGTGACCACTTCGTTAAGCGGTTTGCGAGGATCTGTTTCTGATGCTTACACGGTGGTGCCCCAGTTTAAGGGAAAATATAAAATTCCGGAAGTCTCATTTTCCTATTTCAATCCGAAAGAAGAAAAATATTACACCATCTTGGCCGAGGCTGTTTTTGTGGAAGTTACCGAAGGCAAAGACCTTCCTTTTGTCAATAATGACTCTGCCGGAACTTTCAAAAAAAATGTAGTTTCAAATGGAAATAATTTCCGGTTTATTGCTTTGGAAACCAAGCTTAAGCCCATTATAAAAAATGATTTTCTGCATTCAACCGAATTTTATTTATTGCTGCTGCTGCCGTTTTTAGCGATTCCAATTGGAATAATTATCGGAAAAAAACGCGCAAAACGTGCAGGAGATATTTTTGGAAATAAAATTAGAAATGCCAACAGATTGGCACGTAAATATTTGTCGGAAGCCAAAAAACAATTGGGCAAAAAAGAAGCTTTTTATATTGCCTTGGAAAAAGCGCTTCATAACTTTTTAAAAGCAAAACTTCAGATTGAAACTTCTGAAATTTCCAAAGAAAAAATTGCAGAATTATTGCAAAATAAAGGGGTTGACGCCAACACAATTAAAGAATTCATAACCGTTTTAAACGATTGTGATTTTGCGCGTTACACGCCAACAACGGATGTTATGATGAAGAATGAGTATGAAAAAACCGTAGAAATATTAACTGAAATTGATAAACAGTTGTAATATGAAAAGGAGATTTATTTTTACAATGGTGTTATTTTTTGGGTACATTTCTTTTGCGCAAACTTCAAATGAATTGTTTTCAGAGGCAAATGATTTGTACAAAAACGGACAATATTCCAAAGCGATTGAATTGTATTTAAACATTGAAAAAAACGGACTGGAATCGGATGATTTGTTTTTTAACTTGGGCAACAGTTATTACAAATTGAACAAAGTGGCGCCTTCCGTTTATTACTATGAGAAAGCGTTAAAAATAAATCCAATGAACCACGATGCTTCAAATAATCTGGTCTTTGCAAAGCGCATGACCATTGATGTTATTGAAGATTTGCCAAAAACATTTTTACAGCGGTTTTCATCAAATGTAATTCAGAAATTAACGTATAACACTTGGGCAATTTTAGCGGTAACCGCTTCGTTTTTAGCGGCTTTGCTATTTTTGTTATATTATTTCTCTTCTTCTCCAAAAAGAAAAATATTGTATTTTAACATCACAATTTTTGCTGTTTTTGTAATGGCAGTCACGGTAATTTTTGCCTACAGCAACTACGAAACCATTCAAAAAAGCAGAAGTGCCATCATTTTTTCGCCAAAAAGTGAGATAAAAAATGCGCCGTCATTAGATGGTGAAACCGTTTTTGAACTTCATGAAGGAACCAAAGTGACTATTTTGGATGAACTTTCCAACTGGAAAAAAATTAAACTTGCCGACGGTAAAATTGGTTGGGTAAATATGGCAGATATCAAAGAGATTTAAGCTTAGTTTTTAAGAAACAAAGCGTCAATTTTTTCCTTCAATGCTCGTCCGTGAATATTTACGGCAACAATTTTCCCCGAACTGTCTATTAAAAAATTGGTAGGCAAAGAAGTAATTCCATATTCGAGAGAAACTGGCGTTTTAAAACCATCAAGCGTTGAAACATTCGCCCATATTCTTTTGTCTTTTTCAATGGCGTTTAACCAACTTTCACGTTTAGAATCTAAAGAAATTCCATAGATCTCAAAACCCTTGGCATTGTACGCGCTGTATAAATTGTTCAACAATTTGCTTTCCGTTCTGCATGGCGGACACCAGCTTGCCCAAAAATCGATTAACGTGTATTTTTTTTGAATGCTGTTAAGGCTAATTGTTTCATTGTTGCTGTCTGGCATTTCAATTCCTGAAATTACACCGCCAACACTTGTTTTCTCTAACAACTGAATTTTGCTTTTCAAATTTTCAGTAATTTTTGAAGCCGGATATTTTTTCTCAAAATCCCCAACCAATTCTTGTAAAAATGGTAAGTATTCACCACCAATCCAGCGAATGGATGTTGGATAAACAGCCAGGGAATTTCCCATTTTATCCTTTACAAAAGTCATTAATTCATGTAAATGCTTATCGTAGTTTTCAACTTCAAGCTCCCTTAATTCGGCAATTTTATCCTCGTTTGCGTTGTCGCTTTGTAATGTTTTAATTTCATTTCTTACAGAATTTACCAATCGGTCTAAAGATTCTTTTCTGATGGTTTCATAGGCATTTAATAAATCGGTATCAACTGAGCCGGTGATTGTTAATTGATCCAATGAAGTTCCTTTTACAAAAATATCTTGCCCTTTGTCAATAGCCAAATTCATTGTTTTTGTTCCGTCAAAAGTGAGGCTGTAAATGTTGGGTTCTAAAAAATAATCTGCTTTAAATTCGCCAAGTTCATTCACTTTTAGAGTGTCAATTACGGTTGATGTGTTATTTTGAAGATCATCAATAACGGATAGTAAAACGAAGTTTTCTTTTAAATTTGATACACTTCCAGTAATTGAAAATGAATGCTGTTTTTCTGCAGTGCAACCCACAATCAGTAAAAGAAAAAATGAAAGGAAAAAATAAAACCGATTTTTATAGATCATTATTGTGATGCATTTGAATAGTTGACGATAAATTTTAAATACCTGATATTAAATTAGTTTAAAAAGCTTTTTTCATTTTCATCCTCTTCAACTTTTACATAATCAGGAAAAATGTTTGGCGCCAAATTTTTGATGGGTTCATACAAAATCGCGCTTTCTTGTTGTTCAACAGATATAAATGGAATTTTATTGTTCAATTTACTGAAAATCAATAAAATAACGCTTAGTCCAAACCCAATTTTTAAAGCGCCGAATACACCACCAAGCAGTTTGTTTAAAATGCCCAAACTGGCAAAATCAGCAATTTTTGTAAATAATTTACCAATTAAAGTAACCACAATCACAATCACCAAAAAAGTGATGGCGAATGCAGCCAGCGTGATGTATTTTTCTTCCCAGGAAACTTTGGTAATCAATAAATCCTTTATGAAATAAGAGAAATGAATGGCGCCGTAAATCCCTGCAACAAGTGCAATAAACGAGGCAACTTCAAGAAATAAGCCTTTAAACAAACCTCTTACAAAACCAAATAACAAAAGTCCGGTGATGATAATGTCAAATATATTCATCTCATGATTTTTGTAAATATACATGAATCGATTTGTATATTTGCCATCTAACTAAAGAATCAAAATGTCACGAGATAAAAATTTAAAGGAAGAATGGGAACAAGTTCTCAAAATATTAACAGAAAATTTTGGCGATGGGGAAGTCCTAAATTTAGATGCCATTATATATTTAATTGGGGTTCAGGAACTGGGACAAGGCGCCAAAGAATTTAAAAAAGACGATAAACTCAATTTAATGCACATTGCAATTTGCCGATTGCTGGAGCCTTTTGGCTATTATGAATTTGACTTTTTCGACAATGATGGCTGGCCGCATTACAAAGTGTTGGAAGAATTGCCGCCATTAAAATCGGGAGAACAAACCGTGTTGATGAAAGAGGCTATTGTGTTGTATTTTAAAAAAAATGAACTTATTTAGGTGACCGCCAATTTGCGTATCATTTTTGAAAGCAGTTTAGGAAAAAAGCGCTTTACGTAAACTGCCAATTTTTCTTTAAATCCGCCAATATAAACTTCCTGTTTTTCTTGGCGAACCGCTTTCAGCAAATTTTGTACAAATACTTCGGGCGTTAATCCGTTTTTAGTGGCGCTGTCCATTTTATTTTGAGGCGTTCCATCGGCCGTCAATGCATTTAAGGAAACATTGGTTTGCACAAATCCCGGACAAGCAAGCGTAATTTTAATATTGTTTTGATAAACTTCGGCGCGTAAACTGTCGAAAAATCCATGCAACGCGTGTTTTGAAGCGGCATAAGACGACCGCAAAGGCGTGCCAATTTTCCCCACAATGCTTGTGATTACCACAAAATAGCCACTGTTTTTTTCGATAAAATGAGGCAATAAAGCTTTTGAAAGCGCCACTGTTCCCAAATAATTGATGTCCATAATTCGTTCATCCACTTCAATTGAAGTTTCCTTTGCAAAAGACCGCTGGCTAATGCCGCCATTGTTAAAAAGCACATCAACACCGCCAAATAGCGCCAAAGCTTCGTCAACTTTGCCTGATAAACTCTTGTAATTTTCCAAATCGAGTGGTAAAATCTTGATATTTTCTGGATTTTCACAGCTGTTTTTCACGGCATTCAGTTCCTTTTCATTTCGGGAAGAGAGAATTAATTTAGTTTGTTGTTTTGAAAGCGCCAGCGCCAACGATTTTCCAATGCCCGATGATGCTCCCGTAATCCAAATTATTTTATGGTCAAAATTCATAAGTTTGAGTATAAAATTTAATTTATTTATATTTTGTTCCTGTCCGCCTTTTTGGTTGGCGTTCCCCGCCAGCTGGCGGGCAGGCCCGCCAGCTGGCGGGTCGGGCTTTTCGCTGCAAGTCCTCGCACGCCCAAAAGCGTGACTGCGGGCTTTCCGCTGCAATCCCTAACGCAACTTTCCAAAATATCAGAAATTCCAATATTTAGGATAAGGTATCCAAGCCGAAATTGGTCTGTTTTATTTGTGCATTCGGCATAAAAATAGTTACTTTTGGCGTGATTTATGTGTAAATAATTCAAAAAAAAGAGATGATGTTAAAAAAAATATGGATTGCGATTTTATTTATTTCAGTGGGTGTTCAAAGCCAGAATTCAATTACGGGAATCGTGAGCCCGAAAAACGATTTGGTTACACGTGTTATTTTATACCAGTTAAAAGGAGCCAAACAAGTATATATTTCAAATTCAAAAATAGACAATGACCAGTTTAAATTAGAGATTCCGCAGGGAACTGAAGCAGGAATGTATCGCTTGTCTTTTACACCGGCCGGTTTTGGTTTTGCCGATTTTCTTTTTAACCAGGAAAATATTTCTTTGAAATTTGATTCACACAACCTTTCCAATTCAGTGGCATTTTTAACTTCCGAAGAAAATAAAACCTATGCCAATTATTTGGTTGAAACAACAAATGTGAAGCAAAAACTGGATTCTTTGCAAATCGTATTTTTTGGTTTGAAGGACAAAAAACAAGATGAAATCACCATCGATTTATATGCAAAAACCTTGAATCAGTATCATAAAATTCAAAGTGAATATGAAACTAAAACGGATGGTAAATTGGCGAATCATTTTATAAAATCGGGTCAAAATTATTTTGCGCCAACGCTTTTTACCTCACCTCAGGAATATTTAAACAGCGTAAAACAACATTATTTCGATTTCACAAACTTCGACAATCCGGTATTAATGAATGCTGCTTTTTTTGGTGAAAAAGCCATTGAATATGTGTTTTACCTGAATGTTTCGGACGATCTTCAGGTTCAAAATGCCTTGTACAAAAATGCCATAAATGAAGTGATGCAAAAAGTTGGCGGAAATAATGAAGTAAAAAGCGAGATTTTAACTTCTTTAATTTATGCATTTGAGCAATTTGAAAATCTGGCAATGGCTGGTTTTGTGATTGATGAATTCTACGACAAATTGCCTGCGAATCTCAAGGATGAAGCCCTTATTGATGAAATGCGGTCAAAAATAAAATTGGCCATTGGCAACAAAGCGCCCGAAATTACTTTGGAAGAAAACGGCGTTCAAAAAAAATTGAGTGATCTTAATGTTGCCGACAAATATATCCTTGTTTTTTGGAGCACAACGTGTTCGCATTGTTTGCAGGAAATCCCTAAGTTGTATGAATTTACAATGGGCAATGATGCAATTCATGTGATTGCGGTGGCTTTGGAAGACCACAAAAAAGACTATGAACAATTCGCCAAAAAATTATCAACTTGGACAAATGTTTTAGGTTTGAAAAAATGGGAAAATGAAATGGCCAAAGCATATAAAATCAATGCAACACCTACGTACTTTATATTGGACAAAGACAAAATAATTTTGGCAAAACCAGAACATTTTAAAGATGTAAAGGCTTATTTTGAGAATTAAAAATGAAAAAAGGCATCTTCTAAATGCTCAATGGTAAGCTTGTTTTCATTTATAATGATGGCAATAATGTCAAAGCGCACTTCAACTTCCAAGTCTTTTGAATTAACATACTCATTCACGGCTTCGACCAACATTTTAATTTTTTTTGTATTCACAAAATCCTGCGGATCACCAAAATAATCGGAAGAACGGGTTTTAACTTCAACAATGGCCAACACCTCATTTTTTCGCGCAATAATGTCGATTTCTGCTTTCTTGTAACGCCAATTGCGCTCCACAATTTCATAGCCATTTTTTTCAAGTTCTTCCACCGCAAGATTTTCGCCCAATTCCCCAAGTTCGTTGTGTTTTGCCATTAAATTAAAAATTTAAGTGTTGCTTTTTCTTGAGTGACATTTAATTCAACAGTTCGTCCTAAAATCAGCGCGCGATTATCATCCAAATGACCGGCAGGAAAATTAAAAACCACCGGAAAATCAAATTCCGCTACGCAATCCAAAATAATTTCTTCCGCAGTTTTTCCAAATGGGATTTCATTGTCGTGCATATCGGTCATTCCGCCAACAATCAATCCTTTTAAATTCGAAAAATAACCATTTCGTTTCAGGTTCATCAGCATTCGGTCAATATGGTATAAATATTCATCCAAATCTTCTATAAACAGCATCTTGCCATCCGTTTTAATCGAAGATTTGCTACCCAACAAACCGTATAGAACCGATAAATTTCCGCCCACAAGTTCGCCTGTTGCATTTCCCGATTTGTTTTTTTCATCAGCAGGAATTTCATAAGCCAGATTTTTTCCGAAGAGGCTCTTTTTTAGGGTTTCTAAAGATTCTTTGCTGTTTTTTTCAATATTAATGGGCATGGTTGCGTGCAAAGTTGCAATGCCTAAATTGTGAATATGACTGTGTAAAACCGTAATGTCTGAATAACCGATGATCCATTTTGGGCGTTTTTTAAATTCTGCAAAATCAAGCTGGTCAATAAGCCGAACCGTCCCATAACCGCCTCGTGCGCACCAAATGGCTTTCACTTTTGGGTTGTTTAACATTTGTTGAAAATCGTTTATTCGCGCCACATCATTTCCGGCAAATTGATTTTCTTCCAAACCAATGGTGTTTCCTATTACCACATTTAATCCCCATTTTTCAAGCAATTTAATGGCAGCAATAATTTGATCCGAAGATATTTTTCTGGCTGTTGAAACAATGGCAACAGTATCACCTTTTTTTAAATAGTTGGGTTGAATCATCTTTAAATTTAATAAAATAGATTGCAAATTACGAAAACCGAATCAACTATTCACTTTTCTAGTAAACAATCCTTATTTTTGTGGCTCTTAAACAAATTTTGATGAGCAATTCCAAAAATCCTGCCGCTATGGCAAAAAGATATACCATTACGGCAGCACTGCCTTACACCAACGGTCCGGTTCATATTGGGCATTTGGCGGGTGTTTATGTTCCGGCCGATATTTATGCACGTTATTTACGCCTAACAGGAAACGATGTGATTTACATTTGCGGATCGGACGAGCACGGTGTTCCCATTACCATTAAAGCAAAAAAAGAAGGCATTTCGCCGCAAGATGTGGTGGATAAATACCACGCCATCATCAAAAAATCTTTTCAGGATTTCGGAATTTCTTTTGATAATTATTCTCGTACTTCCGCAGAAATTCATCATAAAACAGCTTCTGAATTTTTTAGGAAATTGTATGATGAAGGAAAATTTATTGAAGAAACCAGCGAACAATTGTATGACGAAGAAGCGAACCAGTTTTTGGCCGACCGATTTGTGGTTGGCACTTGTCCGAAATGCGGCAACGAAGAAAGCTACGGCGATCAATGCGAAAAATGCGGAACAAGCCACAATGCAACCGATTTAATCAATCCGAAATCGGCCATTACGGGAAATGTTCCCACCAAAAAAATGACAAAACATTGGTATTTGCCTTTGGAAAAATATGAAAAATGGCTGCGCGAATGGATTGTGGATGGTCATAAAAACGATTGGAAAGCCAATGTGTTGGGACAAGTAAAATCGTGGTTGGACGACGGATTAAAACCAAGAGCAGTAACACGCGATTTGGATTGGGGAATTCCCGTGCCTGTTGAAAATGCTGAAGGAAAAGTGTTGTACGTTTGGTTTGATGCGCCTATTGGCTACATTTCATCCACCAAAGAATGGGCAGCACGCGAAGGAAAAGACTGGGAACCATATTGGAAAGATAAAGACACTAAATTGATTCACTTTATAGGAAAAGACAATATTGTGTTTCATTGCATTATTTTTCCGGCGATGCTAAAAGCCGAAGGCACTTATATTTTACCCGAAAATGTGCCTGCAAATGAGTTTTTAAACTTGGAAGGCAATAAAATCTCCACCTCAAAAAATTGGGCGGTTTGGCTGCACGAATATTTAGTGGATTTTCCCGATAAACAAGATGTGTTGCGATATGCCTTAACGGCAAATGCGCCTGAAACAAAGGACAACGATTTTACGTGGAAAGACTTTCAGGCAAGAAATAACAACGAATTGGTGGCCATTTTTGGTAATTTTATCAATCGCGTAGTGGTTTTAACCGAAAAATATTACAACGGCATTGTTCCTGAACCCAACGAGTTTTCAGATATCGACAATGAAACCTTGGAGAAAATGCACAAATTTCCATCCATCATTGGCAATTCCATCGATCGTTACAGGTTTCGTGAAGCTTCTCAAGAATTGCTGAATTTAGCCCGATTGGGAAATAAATATCTGGCTGATGAAGAGCCTTGGAAAATGATAAAGGTTGATGAAGAACGCGTAAAAACGGTGATGTATGTTGCCTTGCAAATTGCAAGCGCCTTGGCTATTTTGAGTGAACCTTTTTTGCCGTTTACTTCAGCAAAATTGAAAGGAATTTTGAATATCGATCTACAACTAGAGATTGCCACAACGCAAAAAAAGGCGTCTCGCAACGACGATTCAAACGTCACATCGAGCGCAGTCGAGATGGCATGGAATGATGTTGAAGACAAAGACGAATTACTGCCGCCAAATCATCAAATTGGCAAAGGGGAATTGTTGTTTGCGAAGATTGAGGATGAAGAAATTCAGGCGCAACTAGACCGATTGGAAGCGACAAAGTTAACAAATGAAGCTGAAAACAAAATAACGGAACCACAAAAACCAACCATTGAATTTGATGATTTCACAAAATTGGATATCAGGGTTGGGACTATTGTTGAAGCTATAAAAGTACCGAAAACCAAAAAATTGTTGCAGTTAAAAGTTGATGTTGGCATTGATGTTCGCACCATAGTTTCGGGCATTGCAGAAAGTTTTAATCCGGAGGACATCATCGGACAAAAAGTGACAGTTTTGGTTAATTTAGCGCCGAGAAATTTAAAAGGCATCGATAGTATGGGAATGATTTTAATGACCAATACGCCCGATGGCAAACTAGCCTTTATTGAACCGGAAAATGACTCGGTAGCTAACGGCACGCAAATTAGTTAAGTTATTGTTACAAAATTTTTTCAATCGTCACGCTGAACCTGCCTGTCCGGCAGGCAGGTTTATTTCAGCATCTCACCATATTTAGCCAAATCTTGAAAGAAGTTTAGGGTGACGATTTTTGTGTAATTTAATAATTCAATCTATTCTTTGGAATGAAAACCAAATTAAAAAACACCATGCAAGCACGAGTTTCATGCTTGTGTACACAAATCCCAAATTTACTGGAGAATACGAACGTAACACTCACTTCAGCAGTGCTTTTTGTTAAATCTTAATTGAAATGCAACCCCCCATAAAACACTTTTTTTTAGATTAAAAAATTTGCATTGTCAACCTTTTGTGGGACTTTTGCGTCTATATAAATGTAAGAACTTGATAAAAGTTTCTTTACTACAGGAAATAATAATTTGGAAGTTTCTTGGGATTATTAAAATCAATATAAAAAAACACTTGAAAGACGTTTAAAAAATGCTAAAAGTCATAAAATCAAATGATAAAGATGCACAATTAATTAAGGAAGCACTTAAAAATAACCGTAGGGCCCAACAGCAATTATATGAGAAATATGCTCCTAAAATGTTGGGTTTGTGCAAATATTATATTAAAGATTTACAACAAGCAGAAGAAATTATGCTCAATGGTTTTTTTAAAGTGTTCACCAAATTGGCAACATTTAAAAACGAAGGCAGTTTTGAAGGTTGGATTAAAAGAATTATGATTTGGGAAAGTATTTCTTTTTTGAGAAAGAAAAGCAAATTAGTGTTTATAGATGACATGAGTTATTTTGAAAAGGCTGAAGAAATCAATGAAGAAAACCTTATATCCATTGAAAATATCCAAAACTATATTGATGAATTACCGGATGCTTGTAAAGTAATTTTTAATTTATATGTTATTGAAGAATATAAGCATTCAGAAATTGCTGCATTGTTGAATATTACGGAAGGAACATCAAAAACCCAATTGTTTAGGGCAAGAAAAGCATTGCAAAAAATGCTGAAAACAAATAAAATGCATTACCATGGAACACAAGTATAGAAAAGATCTGCAAAATAGAACTATTGAACCAAGTAAGGATGCTTGGGCAAAACTTGAAGGTAAATTAACCGATTTTGAAAAATCAAAAAATCAGAAAAAATGGACTTTTTTAAAGTATGCCGCCTCTATTTTAATAATTATTTCTGTTGGGATATATTTTGGAAATAAGAATGAACAAACATTAGAAAAGGAATTAGTTGCAGAGCCGGTTTTAAAGGTTCAGGAAGACAAAATTCAATCAATAGTTGAACAACCTCAAAATGTATTGGCAACTTCTGAAAATGAGGAATCTTCGGTAAAATCTGCTCAAGATAACGCAATTGAAAAACCTGCGTTCAAACCAAAAGAAAAAAATATTGCTGAAAATCAAGCAAATATAAATAATACTATTTTTCAAAATGAAAGTCCAGTTTCAGAAATACAAGTGCAAATTTCAGGAATTGACGCTCTTCAAAAGCAAAAAATACTGGAGGCAATTGCCCAAGCGGAAATAATTAAAAAAGTAAACGGCGAAGTTTCAGATTTTGAAATTGAACAACTATTGGAATCAGCACAAAAAAGTTTAATTGCAGAGCGAAAAGTGATACGCAGTAGGGGTTTTAATGGTGCAGATCTGTTAGCCGAAGTAGAATTTGATTTAGATAAGGATTTTAAAAATCGCTTATTTGATGCTCTTGTAAAGGCTTTAAAAGACCCTAAAATTATAATTGTAAATCGCGAAAATTAAATAACGTAAAATCTAAACAGCATAAATATGAAAAGAATAATTATTATTGGATTTCTGGTATTGAATGGCTTATTATGCCAGCAATCTTTTGCACAAGAAAAGGATAGTTTACAAGTTAAATTAGAGGCGCTAGAACTTAAAAAAGAACTGGTAACTAAAGAAGAAAAGGAAGCTTTAAAAAAGAAAATTATTGCGATTAATGAAAAATATGAAAAAAATGAAATATCGTTTGAGGAATCGGAAAAACTAAAGAAAGAAGCTGCAGAATTACACGCATTAAACATAGATAATAAATTGGCAATTATAGAGAATTCAATTTCTTTATTAAAAAGAAATCATGAAAATCAGATTGATAAAAGAGCTACAAACACAAAAGTTTCAATTGAAATTGGGGGTAAAGACGGGTTTTTAAAGATAGATGATGAACGATATAGATACCAAGAGGATATAAAAACATATTCTAATCTTGTGGTGGCTTTTGGATTAAACAACACCATTACTGAAGGACAAAACTTAAATGATTCTCCATACAAAGTTGGCGGAAGCCGTTTTTTTGAAATTGGTTGGGCTTGGGATACAAGGGTGTTTGAAAACACCAATGCAGTTAGATTTAAATATGGCGTTTCGTTGCAATACAATGGCTTAAAACCAACAGATAACAGGTACTTTGTTGAAGATGGAACTCAAACTATTTTAGAAGAATTTCCAATTAATTTAGATAAATCAAAATTTAGAATGGCCAATTTAGTTTTTCCGGTTCATTTTGAATTTGGACCTTCTAAAAAAATTGAAAAAGAAAACAGTTTTAGATATTCTACCAATAATAAATTTAAAATAGGCGCTGGCGGTTATGCTGGTTTTAACCTTGGAAATCTTCAAAAGCTTAAATACAAACAAGATGGTGATAAGATAAAAGAAAAGTCCAGAAAGGATTTCAATACCAATAATTTTATATACGGCATTAGCGCCTATGTTGGTAAAGATGATGTTTCGTTATATGTTAAATATGATCTAAATCCTATTTTCAACAAAGCCATTATTGATCAAAACAACATTTCTCTTGGCGTTCGATTAGATTTGTAAGAAGAAAACCTATAAAAATGTGACTAAACCGGTGAATTTGATTTCACTGGTTTTTTTATATTTTTTGATTTAAATTGTGATGAAACGAGCCATAACAAATTTTGATACACACAAAAATGATTAATGGCGAACAGCATCTGTACCAATAAAAAATAAAATTTAAACAGATGAAACGAGCCATAACAAATTTTGATACACAAAAATGATTAATGGTGAACAGCAGTTGTACCAATAAAAAATACAATATAAACAGATGAAATAATATCTTTGCTTCATCTAATAAACAGCAAATGCAATTAATCAAATATATTTTACAAAACACGCAAATTTCAGAAAAAAGTATTATTAACACGGTTCAACTGTTAAATGAGGATTGTACCATTCCATTTATTTCGCGTTACAGAAAAGAAATGACAGGTGATTTGGATGAGGTTCAAATTGGCGACATTGTGAAGTATAAATTGCAGTTTGAAACTTTAGAAAAGCGAAAAACAGCCATTCTGAAAGCTTTAGAAGAACAAGAGGTTTTAACTGATGAATTAAAAGCAAAAATTATTTCATCCAACGATTTAATCACTTTGGAAGATATTTATCTTCCTTTTAAGAAAAAGCGAAAAACAAAAGCCGAAACCGCACGTAACCAAGGTTTGGAACCTTTGGCTAAAATTATGATGGGCCAGCGTGCCACAGACCTTAAATCCATTGCTTCAAAATACTTGAATAAAGAAGTTGAAACCCCAGAAGCAGCTTACGAAGGTGCCCGTTATATTATTGCCGAATGGATTAATGAACGAACCGATATCAGAAATAGCATGCGTTATCAGCTGGAAAAGTTTGCCATTATTTCCACCTCAGTAATTAAAACAAAATCAGCCGATGAAAAAGCTCAAAAATATCAAGATTATTTTGATTTTTCCGAAGCGTTGAGCCGTTGCCCGTCTCATCGATTGCTGGCGATTTTACGAGCGGAAAACGATGGGTTTATTCGTGTAAAGATTGAAATTGATGATGAAAAAGCCATAAGTAAAATAGAAGACAGAATTATCAATTCAAAAAATGAATGTGCGATTCAAATTAAATTGGCCATTCAAGATTCTTATAAGCGATTGTTGTTTCCCGCATTGTCCAATGAAATTTTAGTCCTTGCCAAAGAAAAAGCCGATGATGCGGCGATTCAAGTTTTTGCAAAAAATTTAAAGCAATTGCTTTTGGGCGCACCTTTGGGTGAAAGAAATATTTTAGCCATTGATCCCGGATTTAAATCGGGCTGTAAAGTGGTTTGCCTGAACGCTCAGGGCGGTTTGGTTTATAATGAGACTATTTATCCAAATGCGCCACAAAACGACTTAAAAGCCGCTTCCGGTAAAATCAGTTCATTGGTGAATGCCTATAAAATTGAAGCGATTGCTATTGGTAACGGAACCGCATCCAGGGAAACGGAACAATTTATTAAAAACATCAAATTTTATAAGGACATTGAGGTTTATGTGGTGAGTGAAGCCGGTGCGTCAATCTATTCCGCCTCAAAAATTGCTCGTGATGAATTTCCTAATTATGATGTGACGGTTAGAGGCGCTGTTTCTATCGGAAGAAGATTGGCCGATCCCTTGGCCGAATTGGTGAAAATTGACGCAAAATCGATTGGTGTGGGTCAATACCAACACGATGTTGATCAAACCAAATTAAAAAACGCGTTGGATAACACTGTTGAAAGTTGCGTGAATATGATTGGCGTAAATATCAATACCGCGAGTGAGTCTTTGCTGAGTTATGTGTCGGGAATCGGACCAAAATTGGCCGAAAATATGGTGGCTTTTCGAAGTGAAAATGGCGCTTTTTTGTCGAGAAATGACATTAAAAAAGTACCCCGACTGGGCGATAAAGCTTTTGAGCAAAGCGCCGGATTTTTAAGAATAAAAAACGGGAAAAATCCGTTAGATGATTCTGCCGTGCATCCCGAAAGTTATGCCATTGTCAACAAAATGGCCAAAGATTTGACATTGAAAATTTCCGATTTAATAGGCCATAAAGAAATACTTCAAAAAATAATCTTGGAAAATTATTGCACTTCAACTATTGGGCTTCCAACTTTGAAAGACATACTAAAAGAATTGGAAAAACCCGGATTGGATCCGCGCCAAAAGGCGAAGGTTTTTACATTCAATCAAAATATTACCTCCATCAACGATTTGCGGGAAGGACAATTATTACCCGGAATTGTAAACAACATCACCAATTTTGGCTGTTTTGTGGATATCGGCATTAAGGAAAGCGGATTAGTGCATATATCAAATTTGTCGAATACTTTCGTGAGTGATGTGAATGCCATCGTGACTTTGCAGCAACACGTGATTGTTAAAGTTTTGGAGGTTGATATCGCCAGAAAAAGAATACAGCTATCTATGAACTTTAATTAAAATCTACGTCACCCTGAATTCATTTCAGGGTCTTCTGAATTTAATTGATAAAAATAATTGGGTTGAGCATTTAAAGATGGTGAAGTAAATTCATGATTTGATTTGCTAGTGGCAGATGCTGAAACAAGTTCAGCACAGGCAAGTTCAGCACAGGCAAGTTCAGCACGGGCAAGTTCAGCATATAAAAAAAGGGCTGCAAATGCAACCCTTTCTTATCAAATTTATTAACCTACAAATTAAAATTTGAACCCAAGTTTGAAAGAAAATTGAGCAAAAAATGATAATGTATTTGTGTCAGATTCCAGGTTAAATAATCCTGGGCCTGGCGTTTTCATACTTACGGCGTATGTATAAGCTACCGGTTTGATATCAAAACCAAAGAACACGTCTTTAGCAACATAATAATCAACACCCGCAACCGCTTGTACTCCGAAAGCAGTAATGTCTACGTGGCGTGCACCTAAATCGTTCACAGCAAGATTTCCGTTTGCATCAATTGTGATTGGTTCAAACATTGATCTTCTTGCATAATCAAAAGGGAACGCAAATCCTATATAAGGAAATAAACGATCATTTTTGGTATTGAACAGCCATTGTCCGCCTACTGAAAAGCTTGCGTCGATGCGTTCATCTTCCACAACCGCATTGTAAGCGGGAATAATTGTGTTTCCGTTTCCGTCTATTACAGCAGGTATGGCAAGTTGTGAAGGCGTATGTCTCCAAATTGCGCCTCCACTCATTGTGATAGCGAATCTATTTGAAGCGTAATATCTTCCTTCTGCACCAACCATATTGGTAATGCTGTTGTCATTAGTGTCTACACTGTTTTCATACGGCGCCACACTAGGTATCGTGGCAGAAGAACTAGGTACAACCAAACCTCCATTTAGATATGCTCCTCGTCCAAAAACCATTGCCGCTGTAAAGTCACCTTGCTTTGGAGCAAATCTTGGCTCAACCTTGCAGGTATCTCCTTTATAGTGGTGGTGATGTGAATCTTTATCCTGTGCATTTGCACTTGTTAGTGCAAAGACTAAAATAAAGCATAAAATTAAATATTTTTTCATATGTTTTAGTTCTTTAAGAGTTAAAATTTTGTTTTTAAAGGGCTGCTGTGAGGCAGCCCTTTAGTTAATTTTCTTAAAGAATTAAGAGGCTAATGCAGCTTCCATTAATGCTTTGTATTTAGCAGCAATTGCTAAAGTATTTGCATGTCTTTGTTGTAATGTTACAATTAATGCTTGATAGTAAGCAATAGATGCAGTAGCAGCATTTGCATTAACTTGAGCAGAAGCTAAAGCTTGTAGCGCTACTTCCATGTCATAAATAGCATTTACAAGATCAGCTTTTAAAATAGCTAAATATCCTGCCAAGTCATCTAAATCATCAGCAGACCCATAAGCAAATATCAAGTCTTCATTTAAGTCAAGAGAATTTTGTAAAGCAGTTAACTCTTGTTCCATAACCCAGTATGCTTGCCATTCGGCAA
Organism: Lutibacter sp.; assembly: GCA_030656195.1. Classification (GTDB taxonomy): domain Bacteria; phylum Bacteroidota; class Bacteroidia; order Flavobacteriales; family Flavobacteriaceae; genus Lutibacter. The sequence goes on along the minus strand of JAUSOJ010000220.1, from coordinate 21,200 downwards.
TGATTGCAGCGTGAATATCTGGGTACAATGAAGAAAGTACACCGTAATTAGTGATTACCAAAGTACCTGTGCCGTCAGCTTCTACCACAAATGTGTATTGAATACCAGCTGCTGTTAATTCACCCAATAAACCTGCTACTACGGCATATTTAGCGTCAATGATAGGTTGTATGGCTGCGATTTGTTGGTTCCAAGCAGCGATATCCAATATAGCAGCATCTATCCAGTCTTGATAATCATCCATAGATGTAGCTAAGAAAGCGTTTAAAGCATTGATGGCATTCGTTTCAGCAGTAATCGCAAGATTTAAAGTAGTTTGTGCACTTGCTTTTGCGGTATTGGCAGCGGCTAAAGTAGTGTTTGCACTTGCCAAAACAGCTTGTGCAGCATCTAAAAGAGCCAACTCATTTTCATAAATGTTTTTCCAGTAATCATAATTTGCTTGTGCATCTGCTAAATCATCACCAAAATTATCTAAATAATCTTGAGTCCCTAATTGAGCCAATATAGCATTCCAAAGAACAGAGTAAGCATCTGTACCTATTTTAGGTGTAGCACCCAATACAGGAGCAACATCAAAGATATCCTCATCACCCAATGCAGCAATAGCCAAATTCAATTGGGTTAAGTTATTGTAAACAACGTCATCTAATCCTACTTCAACATAGAAAGCTAAAGTATAACCAGCTAAAGGATAAGTAGTAACATATTCCCCTTGAGTAATAGCACCATTACCAGCTATAGGAAATTGACCAGCACCTAGTGTTACTTGTTGGGCAGTACCAATAGTTAGTGGTGTATAAGTATCTTCAGGACCAGCACCAGCAGGAGCAATATCATTGTAAGTCCAAGATTCAACTCTTACATAAGTAGTTGAAGCAACACCATTAGCGTTAGTGTGAATACCTAAAACAGTATCACCTAAAACTGTAGAAGGTGAAGTTGTATCTTCCCAGTACCAACCTCCATTAATAACATTATCAACACCCACATTACCTTCAAATCTGGTTTTCCATAAATTATAGTTCGCTTGTGCGGCAGCAAGCGCAGCTCCAGCGGCTGTTACATTGGCAATGGCAGTATTGTTATTAGTTGTAGCAACGCCAATACCAGCATTATAAAGTGCTTGTTCAGTAGCCAATTCACCTGCGGCAATTTGTAATGAGGCATATAATTGTGCAAGTTCACCTTGAAGGAAGGTTAAGGCAGCAGCAGCCGCAATTTGCGCGGTGTTGGCAGATGCTTGAGTAGCAGAAGCAGTATTAAAAGCAGTTTGGGCAGCATTTTTTGCAGTTGTGGCGTTGTCTTTAGTTAACTGTAAAGCAGCCAATGCAGCAGGGTAATTGGTAATTGCAAGTTGCCAAAATGCAATATCATCTTCTGCAGTTTCAATCCAATCTAATCGGTCGTTTTTCTCATTTACAGCATAATTGTGTTCATCTAAAGAATCAAAAATTCTGTCATCTAATTCATTTCTCACACCATTTTCTTGATAAAGAGCCATAATTTTATTGTACTGTACTTGCATTTCAACCTCTTTAGCGTCAATTGCTGCTTCATACATAGCACTTTGGGCTTTTAATCCTGAAACAATTGCTTCTGGAGTAGAAGGGTTTGCAATATAAGCTTCCATAGCAGTGATCGCAGCTTGTAAATCAGCTTTGGCGGCCATATTGGTAGCAACAGCACCTTGCAATTGCGCTAAGTAAAATTCCCAAGAAACGCCACCAGTTTGCATTAATTGCGCATTGGCTAAATCAGCTTGCGCTCCTAATAATTGTGACATAAGGTTGTTTGCATGTTGCATAGCCCATGCGTAATCCCAAGCATAACCAATCGCAATTTGAACACCTGCAGCTTCCATAGCGGCCATAGCAATGGCCATTTGTGTTTGGAAATTAACCTGTGCAAGGGCAAGATCATTTTGTAATGTAGCTACATCTAGACTAGTTTGAGCGGCCAATACTAAAAGTTCTTGTTGGCGCACAGAAGCAGTATACTCAGCATTTGCTTCTTGAATAGCAATGTCGGCTAAAATTTGAGCTGCTATAGCATCCGTTAAACCAGCATCAGCCAAAGCTTGGGCTAAATTACCTTCAGCAGCTGCTAATACAGCTTGTGCTTGTGCATCCGTTAAACCTGCATTGGCAAGTAAAACTGCCAATTGGCCTTGAGCAATAGAGGTGGCAGCTGCAGCTTGAGCCGCTAACAAAGCTGAATTAGCTTGTTGATTTGCGGCTTGCGCCAGCAATAAAGCGGCTTCAGCATTTTGCACACCGGCTTGTGCAGCAATTAAATCAGCTTGAGCCTCATAAATGGCTTCAACTAGGGGGGAAACTTCGTTGTCTATACAAGACGTAAAGCTCACACTAAACAAGGTGGTAATCATCAGGACTACCGACAATTTTTTTAAATGTTTCATTTTGTAACTTTTTAATTAATATTCTTTGAAATTTAAATAGGTCAATAAACTTACTGTTTTAATAAGTTATTAACAAATCTACATATATAATTTTTATTATGCAATAATGATTTGTCAAAACCAGTTATTTTTGATAATAAAAGGATGGTGTTTTGTGGTGTTTCTTTATAAAATATTATATAATAAGCAGTTAAGCATATTATTTTTGGCGATTTATTTTTTAAAATGTATTTTAATTTGTTGAAATCACCATTAATTTACCGAATTTTAACTGTTTTTTTGGCCCTTTTCACCTTATATTAACAAGTTTTTAAGGGTAAAATGGAGTTGAATGGATAAATTATTCAAAATCTATGATAAATGTTAGTTTTAGACAAAAAATTTTGTTTAGCTTCCCGAATTTTTTTGAAATTTAGGGTCGTTGTTTTTTTTGGCTATAATGTATTAATTATCAGCAATAAAGCGGGTTTTATGTTTTTTGCTGAGAAGCAAAAAATTTACCAAATGTTTGAAAATGGGTTGTTTTACGCATTTTATGGTTAAAATAGACCCAAATATTGCCAAAAATCAACCAATCAATTTATTTGGAGATTTTCAGATTTTTTAGAAGAAAAATGGTGCATAAATATTGTAATTCGAATTTTCTCAGGGAACCTGGATTGTGAATTTTAAATTTATTTGTATCGCAGCCAAAGTGAACGCCTCGTTAGGGCATCAAGATATTAAAAGAAATATTGGGCAAGAACAAGCCCCTTATAACTGCAAATGGGATAGTTATACAATATATAGAATAGATAGGAGAATATTGTTCGCTAAGTTAACTTCTAACTTTACAACCAATAACTTATAACTCCTATTTTAATACCAACGTTTTTTGTTTTTTTTGGAGGCATCTGATTTTCGTCCTTTTTTGGGTTTAACGCCCAATTTTCGGTAGATTTCAGGTTTTGCGTTTGGATCTAAGGGATATGGATGGTCTTCCATTACAGGAATTATGGTGTTAATCAGTTTTTGAATACCTTGAATGTATATTTTTTCATCGGCGGCACAAAATGAATAAGAGGCGCCAGTATTTCCTGCTCTGCCGGTTCTGCCAATTCTGTGAACATAAGATTCCGGTATATTAGGGATGTCAAAATTTATAACGGCATCCAAATTGTCAATGTCAAGTCCGCGGGAAGCCACATCAGTGGCAATTAAAACGGAAACCGCTTTATTTTTGAATCTGTTCAAGGCTTCTTCGCGGTCGGCTTGGGTTTTATCGCCGTGAATGCTGGCAACACTAAAGTCGTTTTTGCGCAACATTTTCTCCAATTTATCCACGCCAAATTTGGTACGTCTAAAAATAAGGATGTCTCCTTTAATAGTGTTCCTTAATAAATGGAGGCACAATTCCATTTTTTTTGTTTTAGGAACATAATACAATATCTGATTTATGCCTTGTGCGGCAGCATATTGTGGCGTTACGTCTATTTTTTCGGGACTTTTTAAAATGGTTTTAGCCAGTTCAACCACTTTGTGAGGCATTGTGGCAGAAAACAAGACTATTTGTTTGCTTTTCGGACACAAGCGTTCAATTTTTTTAACATCGTCTATAAAACCCATATCCAACATGAGATCGGCCTCATCCAAAACCAATGTTTCAATAAAAGATAAATTTACAAGTTCCTGTTTGTGCAAATCCAATAATCGGCCTGGCGTGGCAATTAAAATATCAACGCCATTTTTTAGCAATGCTACTTGCGGGTCAATGGAGGTTCCTCCAAAAATAACTGCAGTTTTTATATTGGTGTATTTGCCATAACCTTTAAAACTTTCTTCGATTTGAATGGCCAATTCACGCGTTGGACTTACCACCAGCGCGCGTATTTTTTTTCCTTTTTTTGAAGGGTCTTGTTTGTCGAATAACCTTTGCAAAATAGGTAAGGCAAAAGCAGCTGTTTTTCCAGTTCCGGTTTGTGCAGAAGCAATCACATCTTTTTTTGCCAACATCAGCGGAATGGTTTGCACCTGAACAGGCGTAGGAAATTCATAGCCCTTTTCTGAAATTGCTCTTAAAATATGTTTGTTTAACTGTAAGTCTTTAAATTGCATAGGATTTGTTTGAGTGCAAATATACGTAAAAGCCCACAAGCACCAGATCAGAGAAGTTTAATATTGAAAGTTAGATATTAAAAGTTAAAAAGCAAATGAGTCAATAAGCCAATATGCGAATTACCCAATGTCATGCTGAACGATAGTGAAGCATCTCACGTTACAATAAGTCCTAGAGATTCTTCATTGCGCTACGCTTCATTCAGAATAACAATAGATAATTTATAATTCAACATTTACAATCCAACATTAAAAAATTATAAACCTTTCGGCAATTCCTTAAAACCCATATTGTATAAGGTAAAGCCATAAATATCGGCATATTGTTCAATGGTTTTGGAAACTGGCGTACCTGCACCGTGTCCGGCTTTGGTTTCAATGCGGATTAATGTTGGGTTGGTTCCTGTTTGTTTTTCCTGCAATTCAGCGGCAAATTTAAACGAGTGCGCTGGCACAACCCTGTCATCGTGATCGCCTGTGGTGATTAATGTTGCAGGATATGCAACGCCTGCTTTTACATTGTGAACTGGCGAATACCCTTTTAAATAGTCGAACATTTCTTTTGAATCTTCCACAGTGCCATAATCATAAGCCCAGCCGGCACCTGCCGTAAACGTATGGTAACGCAACATATCCAAAACCCCAACTGCAGGCAAAGCCACTTTCATTAAATCAGGCCGTTGCGTCATTGTTGCGCCCACTAAAAGGCCGCCATTGGAACCGCCGCTTATGGCCAAATAATTTGACGAGGTGTACTTGTTTTCAATTAAATATTCGGCTGCTGCGATAAAATCATCAAAAACATTCTGTTTTTGCATTTTGGTTCCTGCTACGTGCCAAGCTTTGCCATATTCACCGCCACCACGTAAATTGGGTACTGCATAAATTCCGCCTTGTTCCATCCAAACTGCATTGGCAATGCTAAAACCTGGAGTTAAGCTGATGTTAAATCCGCCATAACCATATAAAATTGTCGGATTATTTCCATTCAATACCGTTCCTTTTTTATAGGAGATAATCATCGGAATTTTAGTGCTGTCTTTTGAAGTGTAAAAAACCTGTTTGGTTTCGAAATTATCAGGATTAAAATCGATGGCAGGTTTGTTGTACAATGTTGAAATTCCGGTTGAAGACTCAAATGCATAAATAGTCCCCGGATTGATGTAATTTGAAAAAGAATAATATATTGTTGTTGCCTCTTTTTTGTCGCTAAATCCGCCAGCGGTTCCAACGCCCGGCAATGCAATTTCACGAATTAATTTTCCATTGTAATCGAATTGTTTTACTTGCGAAACAGCATCAACCATATATTTTGCAAATATAAATCCGCTTGCAGTTGAAGGCGACAGCACATTGCTGGTTTCCGGAATAACATCCACCCAATTTTTGGGAAATGCATTATTGGCGTTCACTTTTACTACGCGTTTATTTGGCGCATTTAAATTGGTGACAAAAAACAATGTTTCGTTTTGGTTGTCCAATAAAGTAGTTTCAGAATCGAAATTATCAAGAATTGCCACAATCGGACTGTTTTGTTTTGATAAATCTTTTAGATACAATTCGTTTCCTGAGGTTGACACCGAAGCGCGGATCAGTAAATATTTCCCGTCTTCGGTTACGGTTCCTGTAATATATCTTCGTTTTTGTGTTTCGCCAAAAACAATTGGGTCATTTTTTTGTGCAGTTCCCAATTTGTGGTAAAACAAACGGTGCTGGTCGGTTTTTGCAGAAAGTTCACTTCCTTTAGGTTTTTCGTAACTCGAATAATAAAACCCTTCATTTTCTTTCCATGAAATGCTGCTAAATTTTACATCAATAATGGTATCTTCTTTAATTTCTTTGGAATTAGCATCCATCACCATAATTTTTCGCCAGTCCGATCCGCCTTCAGAAATGGAATAGGCCACCATATTTCCATCTTTTGAAAAGGAAATTTCTCCTAAAGAAGTGGTTCCGTCTTCAGAAAAAGTATTTGGATCTAAAAAAACTTCGGGAGTTCCCCCATTTTTTTGACGATACAACACATACTGATTTTGCAATCCGTTATTTTTATAAAAATAGTGAAAGTCACCTTCTTTAAAAGGCGCACCAATTTTTTCGTAATTCCATAATTTTTCCAAACGGTTTTTTAAAGCTTCGCGATAAGGAATTTTAGACAAATAATCAAAAGTCACTTTATTTTGGGCAATAACCCAATCGGCAGTTTCGGCCGACATATCATCTTCCAGCCAGCGGTAAGGATCTTTTATTTCAGTACCGAAGTAATTTGCGACGGTATCAACTTTCTTTGTTATAGGATAATTCAAGGTTGTTGTTGTTTGAGATTCGGAATTTTTGCAGGAAATAGTTAAAATACCAATCAAGGTTATTATAAAAAGTGATTTCATTTGGGTTGAATTTTTAGACATTAACAAAATTAAATAAAAAAAGACATATCCAATTGAATATGTCTTTTTATTATGATTGGAGGTAAAGCTTAAAACAATGTTTTAAATTTTTTCCAATTGGCATAAATTAATACCACGGTTAAAATGGCGACAACCGCACCCGCAGCAATAGAGGCCGGAGCTAGTATTATGTGAAATAAGATAATGTTTACCGACACGATTGCAGCTAAAATTAAGGCAAATCCTGTCCATTTATTGATTAATAACAACACCCCGGCAACAATTTCCGTTATGGCAATCATAGGAAACATATAGCCGGTTGCAAATAATGCCCCCATAAAATCGGCAGGCGCACCTTCCATAGGTGGTGCAGGCATAAATTGAAAAAATTTGTTCGCGCCAAACACAAGTAAAATCAATCCAATTAAAAGGCGTAACACCATTGTTAATTTTGAATTCATCATAAATAAGTTTTAGTTAATAACTGGTTAATTAAGTCGTTAAAGTACAAAATTTTAGCACAAGTAACATAAGTTACGCTAATTTTGTAAGAATTGTGCTCACTTTGCAGTCTGGTAGAATGGCATAAAAATTGCTGAATTATAACTATTAAATTTAAAAAAATGACAGAATTATTGACAAAAGAGACTTTTTTAGAAAAGGTTTTTAATTTCGAAAAAAATAAAGATTGGAAATTTGAAGGTGAAGTTCCTTGTATTATTGACTTTTATGCAGATTGGTGCGGACCATGTAAAATGGTGGCGCCGGTTTTAGAAGAATTAAGCAATGAATATAAAGGAAAATTGAACATTTATAAAGTAGATACCGAAGTTGAGCAGGAATTGGCGGCAGCATTTGGCATCAGAAGCATCCCTTCTATGTTGTTTGTTCCTAAAGATGCAGAGCCACAAATGGCGCAGGGAGCCATGCCAAAACACGATTTGGTGAAAATTATTGAAGATGTTTTAAAGGTTTCAAAATAAATCCCAACAAACCCCAAAAAAGGAAAGCCGCAAATTTTTTGCGGCTTTCTTGTTTTAGTTTAATCATTTAAAAGTTTCATTCTCAATTCTCTTTTCTGATTATAATTTTAGAATTACCTTTACTTTAGCATAAAATTTGCTAAAACTAATTACAAATCTAAACTTCATCGAAATAAAACATACATGAATATGAAAAAAGCATTAAAAATTATTGGAATCATTTTATTGGTTTTTGCGCTGCTTCTTGTGGCTACGCCTTTTATTTTTAAAGGAAAAATCAAGGAATTGGTGCTAAAATCCATCAATAAAAATGTTGACGCGGTGGTGGCTTTTGAAGATGTTGATTTGAGTTTGTTTAAAAACTTCCCAAAAGCGACTGTTATTATTGATGATTTAAGCATTATTAACAAAGCTCCTTTTGAAAACGACACCTTGTTTTATTCCAACACTTTCACTTTAAAAATGAGTATTAAGGAACTTTTTAAAGGAAAAGGTGAACCCTTGAGCATTGAGGCTTTTAGCAGTGAAAACGCGAAGGTGAATGTTATTTACAATAAAGACGGTTTGTCAAATTATGACATTGCCTTAAAAGACAAAGATGAAAAAGATGCAGCAAAAAACGAAGAATTTGCCCTGAATTTTCAGAATTATACCATTAAAAATCTTCGTTTTTCGTATTTTGATGAAGCCTCTAAAATGAGCGTTATTTTGGACAGCATCAATCACGAAGGCAGTGGCGATTTTAAAAATAAAATATTGGATTTAAAAACCAAGTCTACCGCAAAATTGGCTGTTTCCATTGATAAAACAAACTATTTAAAAAATGTGGCATTGTCGCTTGATGCCGTTTTGGGATTGGATTTGGAAAACCTTAAATATACCTTTAAAGAAAATGAAGCGTTGGTTAATTTGCTGCCTATTGCTTTTGACGGATTTATTCAGATGACGGACGCCGGACAAGTTTATGACATGAAATTTAAAACACCAACGTCATCTTTTAAAAACTTTTTGGGCTTGATTCCCCAAATGTATTCAGGAAAGTTGGATGGTGTAAAAACATCGGGCGATTTTAAGGTAAACGGTGTTGTAAAAGGAACTTATTCTGATAGCACAATTCCTTCTTTTGATGTTGAAATTGCTTCAAACAATGCTTCTTTTCAATATCCGAATTTGCCAAAATCGGTTAATAATATTGTGATTGATTCCCGAATTGTAAACAAAACCGGAATATTTAACGACACCTATGTAAATTTGGATAAGTTGTCTTTCACCATTGACCAGGATGTTTTTAATGCAAAAGCAACCATTCAAAATATTGCTGAAAACGCCTTGATTAATGCCGAAATAAAAGGAATTGTCAATTTGGCGAATGTGGCCAAAGCATATCCTGTAAAGTTGGAAAAACCTTTAACCGGTATTTTAAAAGCCGATGTGGTAACGCGTTTTGACATGAAATCGGTTGAGGCAAGCCAATATCAAAACATTCAAAATTCGGGAACCATTACGGTAACCGATTTTAATTATGAAAGTGATGAAATGGCAAAACCATTTAAAATTAAACAAGCCGCCATTGCCTTCAATCCAAAAGACATTCGTTTGAATAAATTTGACGGGGAAACCGGAAATTCCGATTTTCAGGTAACCGGAAGTTTGGATAATTTTTACGGATTTATTTTTAAAAATCAGGTGTTGAAAGGAAATTTCGATATGACTTCCCGCCAGTTTGAAGTGGCCGATTTTATGGAAACCAAAACCGATACCTCCGCAACTAAAACAACCAAAGAAGCCTTAAAAATTCCTTCATTTTTAGAGGTGACCATCGCTGCCAAAGCAACAACAGTGGTTTACGACAATTTGAATTTAAAAGAAGTTTCGGGGAATTTGGCCATTAAAGATGAAGCAGTGAATTTAAGCAATTTAAAAATGAATGTTTTTGGCGGACAAATAGCCTTAAGCGGCATGGTTTCAACCAAAGAAAAAACACCGAAATTCAATATGGATTTAGGGTTAAGTGGCTTGAATATTTCAGAATCTTTTACGCAACTTGCCATGTTGAAATCCATTGCGCCAATAGCCAATGCGGTTCTTGGAAAGTTAAATTCCACCATAAAATTATCGGGAAATTTAACCGAGAATATGACACCCGACCTTAAAAGCATTACAGGAAATTTGATTGGACAATTGTTGGGCTCAAAATTAAGTCCGGCCAATTCACCGTTGCTGACTTCTTTGGCTTCAAACGTGAAATTTTTAGATCTCGAAAAGGTAAATTTAGACAAACTAAAAATGATTTTATCTTTTAAAGACGGGAAGGTTCAAATTAATCCTTTTACGCTTAACTATCAGGATATCAACATTGAAGTTTCGGGCGCTCACGGTTTCGACCAAAGTATGGCTTACAATCTAAAATTTGATGTTCCCGTAAAATATTTGGGCAATGAAGTCAATAATTTGTTGACAAAATTAACGCCTGCCGATGCGGCAAAAATTCAAAATTTCCCCATAAATGCAAATTTAACCGGCAGTTTTACGAGTCCGAAAGTTTCAACCGACCTGCAACAGGCCACCACACATGTAGTTACGCAATTGGTTGATATGCAAAAAGGGAAACTCATCAATCAGGCTACCCAAGCTTTAGGCAATTTAATTCCGGGAAATGTCAAAACCGATACCTCAAAAACAAAAAGCACTGACAGCATAAAAACAACTACACCAAAACAAACCATTGAGAAGGCAAAAGACAGCCTTGTTCAAAATGCTTTGAAGAATTTGTTTAAAAAGAAGCAGTAATTTTAATGGATGGAACAAAAAAAGGGAGCTCGAAGCTCCCTTTTTTTGTTCATAAAATATAGTTTTATGTCACTAAACCAATTTATTCGCAATTAAATATTCAGCAATTTGGATGGTGTTTGTTGCGGCACCTTTTCTAAGATTATCAGCCACAATCCACATATTTAAAGTATTTGGCTGTGATTCATCTCTTCTTATTCTGCCTACAAAAACTTCATCTTTATTGTGCGCGTAAATTGGCATCGGATAGGTATTGGTATCTAAATTGTCCTGAACGATCACTCCTGGAGTTTCACTCAATAACTTGCGCACTTCGCTCAAATCAAAATCCTTTTCAAACTGAACGTTCACCGCTTCCGAATGTCCGCCCGAAGTTGGAATACGAACCGCCGTTGCCGTAACGGTAAAAGAATCGTCATTTAATATTTTCTTTGGCTCTTTCACCAATTTCATTTCTTCTTTGGTGTAGCCATTTTCTAAAAACACATCACACTGCGGAATGGCGTTTCTGTTAATTGGATAATGATAAGCCATTTCCCCTTTGATGCCTTTCGACTCATTTTCGAGCTGTTGCACTGCTTTTACGCCAGTTCCAGAAACTGATTGGTAAGTTGAAATAACCACACGTTTCATGGTATATTTTTTGTGCAAAGGCGCCAAAGCCATCACCAATTGAATGGTTGAACAGTTTGGGTTTGCAATTATTTTATCGTCTTTGGTCAACACATCGCCGTTAATTTCAGGTACCACCAATTTTTTTGTGGGATCCATTCTCCAGGCCGAAGAATTGTCTACAACCGTAGTTCCAACTTCCGCAAATTTTGGTGCCCACAATTCAGAAGTTGTTCCGCCAGCAGAAAATAAAGCGATATCCGGACGCGCATTCACGGCGTCTTGCATTCCGATAAGGGTATAATTTTTTCCTCTATATTCCATTTGCTTCCCAACAGAACGTTCTGAAGCAACCAACAATAATTCGGTAATTGGGAAATTTCTTTCCGCCAACACTTGCAACATCACGTTTCCTACCATTCCGGTAGCGCCTACTACAGCTACTTTCATCCTAATATTTTTTAATTTTTATACTGATGCAAATTTTATAAAAAAATGTAAGAAACAAGCACTAATTTATTGAAAATTAACAGATAAATATTTTTCTGTTAAAAAAATGATAAAAGATTTGTATCTGAAATAGTTATTATAAAAAATGTAATTTTGCAAAAAATCAAAAACAAATGACTACTACAGGAAAAATAGAATTGATGGCTCCTGCCGGAAGTTTTGAATCGTTGCAGGCCGCATTGGACAATGGCGCCGATTCAATTTACTTTGGTGTTGAGCAACTTAATATGCGCGCAAGGGCTTCCATAAATTTTACGATGGATGATTTGAAAGAAATTTCGGCGCGTTGCAAAGCAAAAAATGTAAGAACGTACCTCACTTTAAATACCATCATTTACGATCACGATTTATCTGTGGTAAAAACCTTGCTTCAAAAAGCAAAAGAGGCCGATATTACGGCGGTTATTGCGATGGATCAGGCAGTTATTGCATCTGCAAGGGCTATTGGAATGGAAGTTCATATTTCAACCCAAATAAATGTCACCAATATTGAAACGGTGAAATTTTATGCCATGTTTGCCGATACGATGGTGTTGAGCCGCGAATTGAGCTTGCGTCAGGTTAAAAAAATTACCGAGCAAATTGTAAAAGATGATGTGCGCGGACCCTCAGGAAATTTATTGGAAATTGAAATTTTTGGACACGGAGCCTTGTGTATGGCGGTTTCAGGAAAATGTTATATGAGTTTGCATTCTTCAAATTCTTCAGCAAACAGAGGTGCCTGCAAACAAAATTGTCGAAAAAAATATACGGTAATCGATCAGGAAACCGGATTTGAAATGGAATTGGACAATGAATATATTATGTCTCCAAAAGATTTGTGCACCATCGATTTTTTGGATCAAATTGAAGACGCCGGCGTAAAAGTGCTGAAAATTGAAGGCCGTGGAAGAGCTCCCGAATATGTGGCGAATGTAATTAAATGTTACCGAGACGCTATTGACAGTATTGAAGCGGGAACTTACAGCAAGGAAAAAGTGATTTCCTGGATGCTGGATTTGGAAAAAGTGTACAATCGCGGATTTTGGAGCGGTTATTATTTGGGACAAAAACTGGGGGAATGGAGCAACGGTTCCGGAAGCCACGCCACGCAAAAAAAGGTGTATGTGGGCAAAGGAATGCATTATTTCCCAAAAACAAACATTGCCGAATTTAAAATTGAAGCATATGAAATTGCCATTGGCGACACCATTTTAATCACAGGTCCAACAACCGGTGCCAAAGAAATGGAAATTACCCAAATGTTTATCAATGATGTTGCTGGAGAAAAAGCCCTAAAAGGAGATTCCTGCACTTTTAAAATCGATTTTAGAATTCGTCCGTCGGACAAATTGTATAAAATTGTTCCTATGAATGCAGAAGTTGGAAACGCCATTGTTGAAGTTGGGTAAAAAAGACTGAAGTCTGAAGACCGAAGACCGAAGTCGAAAATAAATTTCCCTCTTGAGAGGGGTTAGGGGTGTGTAAAAAACATGAAAAGGAATAAAAATAATAAAAACCGGTCAACGTTATTTAGGCATCAACAAATAATAATTCATAATTCGTAAATATAAAGAATGGTAATTATCACATTGCAAAGGGCCAAGTGCATTGGTTGTAATTACTGTGTTGAACAGGCGGCTGCCCAATTCCAAATGTCCAAAAAAGACGGAAAAGCGGTGCTGCTTCATTCGAAGGAAAAAAGAGGTTTTTTCACTTTAAAATCGGCAGATACAGGCATTTTGGAAGCGGTCACAAAAGCGAAAGAAGCTTGTCCGGTAAAAATTATTGATGTAAAACAAACATAAATCGGTTTTTTATCGTTTTACAGTTTGTAATTTAAATGATATCTTTACAAATTAGTGAAGACCGTAAAATTGATTTTCAGTTTTACAAATAATATAAAAATATAAAAAACATATGAGCTGTAATAGTTGCTCTTCAGATATAAATACCGTGCCGAAAGGCTGCAAAAGCAATGGAAATTGCGCCACCGGAGGCTGTGAAAAACTCTCCGTTTTCGACTGGTTATCCAATATGGCGTTGCCAACCGGACAAGAACCTTTAAACATTGTTGAGGTTCGGTTTAAAAACGGACGGAAACATTTTTACCGAAATATAGATAAATTGCAAATTTCCATTGGCGATATCATTGCAGTGGAAGGAAGTCCGGGCCACGACATTGGAACCGTTTCTCTTACAGGCGAATTGATCCGAATTCAAATGAAGAAAAAAGGTGTTGCCTTTGACAGTGAAGAAGTTAAAAAAATCTACAGAAAAGCCACCCAAAAAGACATCGATATTTGGAAAGCCGCACGAGAAAAAGAATACGAAACCCAATTTAAGGGACGAGAAATTTTGAGCAGATTGGGCATAAAAATGAAACTTTCTGATGTTGAATATCAAGGAGACGGCAACAAAGCTACTTTTTATTACACGGCAGATGACCGTGTAGATTTCCGTCAATTAATTAGAGATTTGGCAAGCACTTTCAGCATCAGGGTTGAAATGAAACAGGTTGGTTTGCGACAAGAAGCTGCCCGACTGGGAGGCGTTGGATCTTGTGGCAGGGAATTGTGCTGTTCAACCTGGTTAACCGATTTAAGAAAAGTGAACACCACTGCGGCACGTTACCAACAATTGTCGTTAAATCCGCAAAAATTAGCCGGACAATGCGGGAAATTAAAATGCTGTTTAAATTATGAACTAGACACGTATTTAGATGCCTTATCCGATTTTCCACGACAAGATATTGTGTTGAAAACAAAAAAAGGAGATGCCGTTTTTATTAAAATGGATATTTTTAAAAGAGTGTTGTGGTACACTTACAAGGAAGACAGAAACAAGTGGTTTAAACTAACTTTGGAAAACGTTAAAGAAATCATAGACTTAAATAAAAACAACCAACCAGTAACTTCTTTGGAAGATTATGAATTTGAATTGTTGGTTGAAAATGTAGTTACTTTTGAGGACGTTGTTGGCCAAGACAGCTTAACACGTTTTGATGCGCCAAAAAGGAAAAGCAACCACAAGAAAAATAAAAATAAAAATTTAAAAGCCCCGGTCCAGCCAACTCAAGTTAGCGGAAGCGGCAGTTCGAAAAATAGAAAACAAAGACCTCCAAACAGAAGTGCAAACCCAAATAAAAATAGTTAAACAGGTAAGTTTCATTGCGGTTACTTTTTTGTTGTTGTCCTGCAACTCAAACGTCGTTTTTGATCAATATATTTCTATTGAGGACCAGCAATGGCCTTCAGAAAAAGGAATTGATTTTATTGTGAACAATTTGGATACGATTTCAGCAAATAATGTGTTTATCAATATTAGAAATAATAAGGATTATGAATTTAGTTCTTTATTTTTAATTGCCAAGATTGAATTGCCTAACGGCTATAAAGTGATTGACACCTTGGAATATGAAATGACCGATGCTTCGGGAAACTGGTTGGGATCCGGATTTACGGATCTTAAAGAAAATAAACTATTTTATAAAGAAAATGTTGTTTTTTCTGAAATAGGAACCTACAAATTTAATATTCAAAACGCAACGCGCGGCATCAATGATATTCAGGGAAAAAATCCTTTAAAAGGAATCACAGATGTTGGACTTAGCATTGAAAAAATAAAAAAATGACAAAAAAAGCGACAAATAACAATCAATTTTCTAAGTATATAAAATGGTTTTGGATGACCATTCTTGGTGGTATTTTATTTATAATCCTGCTATTTTTATTGGCCTCTTTTGGTGCTTTTGGTACACTTCCCACTTTTGAAGAATTGGAAAGTCCTGAAAGAAACACCGCTTCCGAAGTGATTTCTATTGATGGAAAAACATTGGGAAAATATGCTTACGAAAACAGAACGCCCGTAAAATTTAAAGACCTGCCTGAAAACTTAATAAATGCTTTGATTGCAACAGAAGACGAACGTTTTTATGATCACTCCGGAATCGATTTTAGAGCCTCTATTCGCGCGGTTGTAATGCTTGGAAAAGATGGTGGCGGAAGTACCATTACCCAGCAATTGGCCAAACTTTTATTTCATGGAGAAGGATCCCGAAACATTGTGGAAAGAGTTTTGCAAAAAGTGAAGGAATATGTCATAGCCATCCGTTTGGAACGCCAATATACCAAAGAGGAAATCTTAACCATGTACCTTAACAAATACGATTATTTGAATTTGGCTGTGGGTATTCGTTCCGCATCTCGAATTTATTTCGGAAAGGAACCCATCAACTTAAAAATACCGGAGTCGGCCATGTTGGTTGGAATGCTTAAAAACGCCTCTCTTTACAATCCTTTAAGGTTTGAAGAAAGAGTAATAAATCGCAGAAACGTGGTTCTAAACCAAATGTATAAGAACGACTTTATCACCAAAGAACAAAGAGAAGCTTTTAAGGCGACTCCTTTAAACTTAAATGTAAACAGGGAAGGACATAGCGATGGTACGGCCACCTATTTTAGGGAATATTTGCGCGATTTTATGAAAAACTGGGTAAAAAATAATCCGAAACCAGATGGTACAAATTACAATTTGCAAAGGGACGGACTTAAAATTTACGTAACTATAGATTCTCGTATGCAAAAATACGCCGAAGAAGCGATGCTGGAACATATGGCAAATTTGCAGCGGGTATTTTATAAGGAACAGAAACGAAACAAAACAGCGCCTTTTTACGACTTAGACGAAAAGCAAGTGGCAAATACCATGGAACAGGCGATGAAGCGTTCAGACCGATGGATTCGCATGAGAAAAAATGGTGCTTCAGAAAGTGAAATTAAAGCTTCATTTAATGAAAAAACGAACATGAGCGTCTTTTCTTATAAAGGAGAAATAGACACCATTATGTCGCCATACGATTCCATTAAATACTACAAACACATTTTACGTTCTGGATTAATGTCGGTTGAACCGCAAACAGGCCATGTGAAAGCTTGGGTTGGCGGCGTAAATTACAAACACTTTCAATTTGATGCTGTAAAACAACAAAAACGTCAGGTTGGTTCTACCTTTAAACCTTTTGTGTATGCGGCAGCCATCAACCAATTAAAATTGTCGCCATGCTATAAATTGCCAAATACGCCTTATACCGTTTTGAAAGAAAAATATGGAATGGCACAAGATTGGACACCGAAAAATTCGGACAATAAATATGGCGGAGAATTAACCTTGAAAAATGCCTTGGCAAATTCGATTAACGTAATAACCGTAAAGTTAATTGATATGGTTCATCCAAAAACTGTGGTTAATTTTGCAAACAGTATTGGGATTGAAACTGAAATTCCCGAAGTGCCTTCCATAGCGCTGGGTTCTGTAGATTTATCATTGTATGAAATGGTTGGCGCTTATGCAACTTTCGCAAACAAAGGATTAAGGATTGAACCTATGGTTTTAATGAGAATAGAAGATAAAAACGGATTGGTGCTGGAACAATTTATGCCAAATTCAAACGAAGCGATTAGTGAGGAATCGGCTTATGTAATCACCAATTTATTGGAAGGTGTGACAGAGTCGGGCTCAGGTATTCGTTTGCGAACCAAAGGAGCAACTTATACCGATAATATGGTTACAGGTTATCCCTACGGATTTACAAATCCAATCGCAGGAAAAACAGGAACCACGCAAAATCAGTCTGATGGTTGGTTTATGGGTATTGTTCCCAATTTGGCAACAGGCGTTTGGGTTGGTGGTGAAGACAGGGCGGTGCATTTCGCTGGTTTGGCCAAAGGACAGGGCGCTACTATGGCGTTGCCAATTTGGGCAATATATTACAGAAAATTATATGCAGATCCTACGTTGAGCGTAAGTAAAGGTGCTTTTGAAAGGCCCGAAGTATTGACCATAGAAACAGATTGCAGAAAGGGAAATACAGACGCAACCTCTGATCTAAATTTAGATGATGATCCTGAATTTTAAAAGATAAATTATGATAAATAAAGTAGTTAATAATGCACAAGACGCTTTACTGGGAGTAGAAAACGGCATGACTTTTATGCTTGGCGGTTTTGGTTTATGCGGAATCCCAGAAAATTGTATTTCTGAATTGGTGAGATTGGGCGTTAGCAATTTAACATGCATCTCCAACAATGCTGGCGTTGATGATTTTGGGTTGGGACTTTTGTTAAAAAAGCATCAAATCAAAAAAATGATTTCTTCTTATGTAGGAGAAAATGAAGAATTTGAACGCCAAATGCTTTCGGGCGAAATGGATGTAGAATTGATTCCGCAAGGAACTTTAGCCGAACGTTGCAGGGCTACAGGAGCCGGAATTCCGGCATTTTATACGCCTGCCGGATACGGCACAGAAGTGGCGGAAGGAAAAGAAACCAGAGAATTTAACGGTAAAATGTATGTTTTGGAACATGCCTTTAATCCGGAGTTTGCTTTTGTGAAAGCTTGGAAGGGCGATACCGCAGGAAATCTTATTTTTAAAGGAACTGCACGTAATTTTAATCCGATGATGGCGATGGCCGGTAAAATTACCGTTGCTGAAGTTGAAGAATTGGTTGAAGCAGGAGAATTGGATCCAAATCAAATTCATACACCAGGTATTTTTGTGCAGCGTATTTTTCAGGGAAAAGATTATGAGAAAAGAATTGAACAACGCACAGTAACTCCAAAATCTTAAACAATGGCCTTATCAAAACAAGAAATAGCGCAGAGAATTGCACAGGAATTACAAGATAAATGGTATGTTAATCTGGGAATTGGAATTCCAACCTTGGTGGCCAATTACATCCCTAAAAACATAGATGTTGTATTTCAGTCGGAAAATGGAATGCTGGGAATGGGACCTTTCCCAATTGAAGGCGAAGAAGACGCCGATTTAATCAATGCCGGAAAACAAACGGTCACTATTTTAAAGGGCGGGTCGTTATTTGACTCTGCAATGAGTTTTGCCATGATTCGCGGGCAACACGTTCAGTTAACTGTTTTAGGAGCGATGGAAGTTTCTCAAAACGGGGATATAGCGAACTGGAAAATTCCGGGAAAAATGGTAAAAGGAATGGGCGGGGCGATGGACTTGGTGGCTTCCGCAGAAAATATTATTGTGGCCATGATGCACACGGATAAATCTGGAGCATCAAAATTATTAAAAAGATGTTCGTTGCCCTTAACAGGCGTTAATTGCGTTAAAAAAGTGGTGACTAATTTGGCGTATTTGGAAATTAAAAACAATGCGTTTTATTTGATAGAAAGAGCTCCGGGCGTTTCAGTAGAAGAAATTAAAGCCGCTACAGAAGGAACCTTAATTGTTGAAGGCGAAATTCCGGAAATGAAGTTTTAAAAAATTCAAATGAAACGAGCCATAACAAATTTTGATACACAACGAAATGATTAATAGCGAACTGCATCTGTACCAATAAAAAATAAATAATAAACAGATGAAAATAATATCATACAATGTCAACGGAATCAGGGCAGCCTTAAACAAAGGTTTTATTGAGTGGTTGGTAGCCGCAAATCCCGACGTTATTTGTTTGCAGGAAATAAAAGCGCATAAAGAACAGCTCGATTTAAGCTTATTTGAAAATGCCGGTTACAATTATCACTATTGGTTTTCGGCTGAAAAAAAGGGTTACAGCGGCGTGGCGGTTTTATCAAAAACAAGACCCGACAAAGTGGTTTATGGCACCGGAATCGAAGCAATGGACTATGAAGGAAGAAATTTACGGGTAGATTTTGCGAACGTATCAATAATGAGCTTATATTTACCATCCGGAACCAATGACAACCGATTGGAGTTCAAACTAACCTACATGGCTCAATTTCAAGAGTATGTAAACAACCTCAAAAAAGAACTTCCCAATCTCATTATTTGTGGCGATTACAACATTTGCCATACTGAAATAGACATTCATAATCCGGTACAGAATAAGGACACCTCAGGATTTTTACCCGTTGAACGCAACTGGCTGGGGAATTTTATTGACAGTGGTTTTACAGATTCGTTTCGCCATTTAAACAAAGATCCTCACCATTACAGCTGGTGGAGTTATAGGGCAAATGCAAGAAACAACAACAAAGGCTGGCGCATAGATTACCATATGGTAAGCAACGAGATGAAAGATAACATTAAAAGAGCCTATATTTTACCGGAAGCAAAACATTCCGACCATTGCCCGGTAGTTATTGAAATTGATTAAATTAAATAAATAAAAGCAGTACAATGTTCAAAAAAACAGCAATTCTACTCATTATCGCAATCACATTTAATTCGTGTGTATCAAAAAAAGTATATCAGGAGCTTGAAACAAAATTCAACAATTTACGATCCTCAAATACTGCATTAATTGAAGAAAAAGACAATTTATTGGCTGCAAAAAAAACCTTGGAAGCAGATTTAGAAAAATTGAACAGCGATTACAGTGCGCTTAAAACCCAAAAGGAAATATTGGATAGTGAATTCGCTTCTGTTCAAAATAAATATAAAAATTTAGACGAATCTTATAATGTGCTCTCCACACAAAGTTCAAAAAAACTGGCCGAGCAATCTCAGAAAAATCAGGAATTATTGTATCAATTGGAAGAAAAAGAAAGAAAATTGGCCTTAGAAAGCGACCGATTGGAAAAACTTCAAAATGAATTGGCACAACGCTCCAATCAAATTAACGAGCTTCAAGGTTTAATTGATGCAAAAGAAGCCCAAATGCAACAATTGAAAAATGCCATTTCCAGTGCCTTGCTCAATTTTGAAGGAAAGGGATTGACCGTAGTTCAAAAAAATGGTAAAATCTATGTTTCTATGGAAAACAAATTACTGTTCGATTCGGGAAGTTGGGCAGTAGGAAGTGAAGGAAAAGTTGCTGTAGAACAATTGGCCAGTGTGTTGGCGAAAAATCCGGATATCAATGTGCTTATTGAAGGGCATACAGACAATGTTCCTTACACCGGAGCAACAATCACTGACAACTGGGATTTATCCGTTAAACGAGCTACAGCAATTGTAAGAATTTTACAAAATAAAGGCGTAAACCCAACGCAAATTACAGCGGCAGGCCGAAGTGAATACGTGATGGTTGGTTCCAATGCAACTCCAGAAGGAAAAGCAAAAAACAGAAGAATTGAAATTATTTTAGCGCCTAATTTAGACGAAATTTCAAAACTTTTAAACAACTAAACTTTTATAAACCGAGCGATAACAAATTTTGATACACACAGCAATGATCAAAGGCAGGCAGCAGCTGTTACCGCTAAAAAATAAAATGTGAACAGATGAAACGAGCCATAATAAATTTTGATACACACAGAAATGATTAATGGCGAACAGCAGCTGTACCAATAAAAAATACAATATAAACAGATGAAAAATTTACTATACATTGCGTTTTTATTAACGTTTACTTATGGATTCTCACAAAAGAAAACGGAGCCAATAAAAATTCAGAATAGTGAAAATGCCAATGTTCATTTTAATGACGG
>JAUSOJ010000210.1 GCA_030656195.1 Lutibacter sp. | reverse complement strand
CTTCAATTATTTTATAAGGCACCTCTCCGTGAGCGTGGTCATGCATTTTTTTTATAGCCTCTTTGTTAGGTGCTTCAATTAAACAAAATGCCGTTTTTCTTTTTTCATCAAACCAATACGTAAGTCCCCTGCATTTATATTGATCTTGTATTTTTAAATCCGCTTGATGTAATTGCGCTACGTTTTCTGCTGTAACGGTTTCAGATACATCATGGCGATCCATATATATAGGCATACTAACAGTTTTAATATGCAATATAGTAATTATTTATGAATGTAAATAGTATAACAAATTAAAGACCAACTGAATACACCCCATTAATTTTGGCTTAAACCCATCATATATCAAAAAAAATCCCCAACTTTCGTTGAGGATTTTAAATATTTTAATGCTGCAAATTATTTTTTAAATTGTGCATATTTAGTTTTGAACTTATCAATACGTCCTGCAGTGTCAACCATTTTAGTTTTACCTGTGTAATATGGATGTGAAGTTCTTGAAATCTCTAATTTTACCAAAGGGTATTCAACACCATCAACTTCAAGAGTTTCTCTAGTGTTTACTGTTGAACGAGTTAAAAACACATCTTCATTCGACATATCTTTAAATGCTACCATTCTATAATTTTCTGGGTGTATACCTTTTTTCATCGTAAACTCGTTTTAAATGTAATTTTATTTTTAAGACTGCAAATTTAACTATATTTTTGAAACTTCAAACAAATAATTTATTTTATTTACATAAAAAATTCATAAAACGCCTTTTTAAGATATGTCCTACAAATCATTTTTTAGTTTTTTCATCTTTATCCTATTATTCTCCTGTAAAAGCGAACATCAATTTATAATAAATGCACCACAAAAAATTCAGACAAATAAGGAATTGACCATTTCTGTTTCAGAAAAAAACAATCAGCCTATTGATTCTGTCCAATTTTTAATAGATGATAAAAAAGTTAAAAGTGACCTAACATCTGCAACGCTTAAAATTAATGATTATAAACTTGGAAAGCATGTGATCACCGCCATTATTTTTCACGAAAATAAAACGACGAAGATTTCTGAAACCATTTATTTTTTGGCTGATGCAGCTCCGGAAATTTATACTTATAAAATAATAAACACCTTTCCGCACGACAAAGATGCTTATACCCAAGGATTGGAATTTTACAACGGATTTTTATATGAAGGAACCGGCAGGAAAGGAAGTTCTTCCATTAGGAAAGTTGAATTGAAGACCGGAAAAGTTTTGCAGCAAAAAGATTTAGATGCACAATATTTTGGAGAAGGAATCACTATTTTCAACAATAAATTGTACCAGCTCACCTGGCAAAGCGGTATTGGTTTTGTATATGATTTAAACACTTTTGAGCAAGAAAAAACATTCAATTACACCAAAAGCAGGGAAGGCTGGGGACTAACCCATAACGGCGAAAAATTAATTAAAACCGACGGGACAGAGCTTATTTGGTTTTTGAATCCCGAAACCCTGGTTGAGGAAAGTTATATTGAAGTTTACACCAACGAACGCAAAGTGGAAAAACTGAACGAACTGGAATATGTAAATGGATTGATCTACGCGAATATTTGGCAACAAAATAGTATATTAATGGTGAATCCAAACACAGGAAAAGTGGAAGGCGTTGCCAATTTAAATGGTTTAAAAACCCTTATTGATAAAGAACAAAAATTAGATGATGCCGATGAAGTGCTCAACGGAATCGCCTTCGACAAAGAAAATAACCGCCTATTTGTGACCGGAAAACACTGGGGTAAATTGTACGAGATTGAGTTGCTGAAAAAATAAGGCGCTGAAAATTATTTTTTTACCTTTACAAAAACAACCCGAATGCGTTATTCTGTAACTTTATTATGCGCTTTAACATTGCTGGTCTTTTTTTCGTGCAGAAAAGATTTTTCGGCGGAGTTAAGTTCGGGCAACCTTTCATTTTCAAAAGATACGGTGTATTTGGATACCGTTTTTACCAATATTGGCTCAAGTACCTACAATTTAAAGGTTTATAACAAAAGCAATAAAAATATCTCCATTCCGTCCATTGCCCTCGGCAAAGGCGACGGTTCGTTTTACAGGTTGAATGTCGACGGAATTCCGGGCAAAATTTTTGAAAATGTGGAAATTTTGGCCAAAGACAGTCTGTTTATTTTTATTGAAACCACCATTGATTACAGTCAGGTTTCAAACCCGATTTATACTGATGAAATTGTTTTCGACCATGGCATAAATTTACAGGAAGTTAAATTGGTGACTTTGGTGAAAGATGCCCATTTTTTGTTTCCGTCAAAAGATGCAAATGGTTTTATTGAAACAATTTCTATTGGAAAAACAACCGATGGCGAAGATTTAAAAGTCAACGGATTTTTCCTCGATGAAAACACCACTTTCACCAACCAAAAACCCTATGTAATTTATGGGTATTGCGCTGTTCCTCCATCAAAAACATTGACCATTGAAGCGGGTGCAAAAATTTATTTTCACGCAAATTCAGGATTAATTGTCAGTAAAAATGCCACATTAACCATCAATGGCGAATTAAACAATAAAGTATTTATGGAAGGCGACCGGCTTGAGCCGCAATTCAGCAATATTCCCGGACAATGGGGCGCAATTTGGCTTCGTGCAGGAAGTAAAAACAACAGCATAAAAAACATCATCATCAAAAACGCTTCCGCAGGAATTATTTCTGATTCAATCGGCAATAACACGGCTCCTACTTTAATCATTAAAAACAGCCAGATTTACAACAGTTCCAACTTTGGCATTTTAGGACGAGAAACCAATATTTACGGAGAAAATTTGGTGATTAACAACAGTGGACAATCGTCTTTGGCCTGCACCATTGGCGGAACTTACAATTTTGTTCATTCAACCTTTGCAAATTATTGGAACAACAGTTTTAGGCAATACCCAAGCGTTTTAATCAATAATTTTTTCACTTACAATAAAAACAACGCGCAAGTTGTTGAAAAACGCAATTTACACGCAGCTAATTTCACCAATTGCATTATTGATGGAAACAGCAATATAGAATTGGTGATTGAAAAAGCCGCAGGCACTGTTTTCAATTATTCCTTTAAAAATAACCTGATCCGATTTAAAGATCCTAATGATCCAATTCACTATATTGACAATATTTTTAATGGAAATCCGCATTTTAAATCGCCAGTAAAAAACGAATTAATGATAGGCCAAAATTCAGAAGCCATCAAAAAAGGAAATGAACAAGGAAGAATTTTAGCACCGAAAGATATTTTAGGCGTCACAAGAAGCATGCCTGCTGATATTGGCGCTTATCAACATATTATATTTAATTGAAATGAAAAACGTAATAATTACAGGAACAAGTCGCGGAATTGGTTTTGAACTGGCGCAATTGTTCGCCAAAAATAATTTTCAGGTGTTGGCTTTGTCGAGAAATACAACCTCATTGGGAAATCTAAAGCTGAAAAATATTACCACCATTTCTGTGGATTTATCAGATGAAAAAGATTTAAAAAAAGTGACGGATTTTGTAAGTGAAAACTGGAAACAGGTTGATATATTGATCAATAATGCCGGGAAATTAATCAACAAACCTTTTGAAAATTTAACTTCGGCAGATTTTTTAGAAGTTTACAAAGTCAATGTTTTTGCCGTTGCCGAACTAACGCGATTGCTGATCCCATTTTTAGCAAAAGGAAGTCACGTGGTAAATATCAGCAGTATTGGCGGCATCCAGGGAAGCATGAAGTTTCCTGGATTGGCAGCTTACAGTTCATCAAAAGGCGCTTTATTGACATTGACCGAAGTGTTGGCGGAAGAATATAAGGAACAACAAATCTCCTTTAACGCATTGGCCCTGGGAGCGGTGCAAACCGAAATGCTTGAAGAGGCGTTTCCTGGCTATAAAGCATCTGTTTCCGCTGAAGAAATGGCCGATTATATTTATAATTTTGCCTTAACAGGAAATAAATTTTATAATGGAAAAATTTTGCAGGTTTCTTCAACAACGCCTTAATATTCTATGAAAATACTTTCAAAATACATTCCTGAAGCTTCGGTTGGATTGGTTGAAGAAATTTTAAAAAACCACCCAATTCACATCAAAATTGTGAATAACAGAGCCACAAAACACGGCGATTTTAAAAGAAAACTCAACGGCGATTTTCAAATCACTTTAAATAACACGTTAAATCAATATCAGTTTTTATTTACGTTAATTCACGAATTGGCGCATTGGGTCACTTTCAAAAAGCACAAAAGGGTAAAACCGCACGGCAAGGAATGGAAGCAAAATTTTCAGCATTTGATGTTGCCTTTTTTACAGCCAACCATTTATCCATCGCACCTGCTTCCCCATTTGGCGAATTACCTTAAAAATCCGAAAGCGAGCACCGGAGCCGACGTTAATTTAACGCGCGAAATGAATATCTACAATGAAAAGTCGGGAAAGAGTTTTGTCTTTGAGCTCGAAATCGGAAGCTTTTTTAGCTTCAACAATAAAGCTTTTAAAAAAGGAGCCAAAAGAAGAACAAGGTTTGAATGCATTGAAATGGCAAGCAAAAAAGTGTATTTATTTAACCCAAATGCTGAAGTGGAAGTCCTTACTGCACATTAAAAAAGGTCATTGCCAACAAAAACAAAGGATAATTCGTATTTTTGACCTATAAATTTATTGAGATGGATAAGAATTATTATGCAGTCATTATGGCTGGCGGCGTTGGTTCCCGATTTTGGCCTATGAGCACAGCGCAGTTTCCAAAACAATTTCACGATATGCTAGGAACCGGAAGCACCCTAATCCAAAAGACTGTCGGCCGATTTGAACAAATAATTCCAACGGAAAATATTTTAATCGCCACCAACAAAAAATATGAAAATTTGGTTTTTGGGCAGTTGCCAAAAATTTCATCGAAACAATTGCTGTTAGAACCTGCAATGCGTAACACGGCACCTTGTATTTTATACAGTGCATTTAAAATTTACAATGAAAACCCGGATGGCATTATGGTGGTTGCACCATCTGATCATTGGATTGAAGATGAGCAAGAATTTTTAAAAAATATTAAAACAGCGTTCAATTTCTGCACAGAAAATGATGCGTTGGTAACGCTTGGTATTCAGCCAACAAATCCTAATACAGGTTATGGTTATATTCAGTTTGAAAATTCAGAAAATGAACTGAAAAAGGTTAAAAAATTTACCGAGAAACCCAATTTGGAAATTGCCGAACAATTTTTAAAAAGTGGCGATTATCTTTGGAACGCCGGCATTTTTGTATGGAGCGTAAAAAGCATTTTAAACGCTTTTAAAACACATTTACCCGAAATGTATACGCTATTCTCCAAAGGGGAAAATAATTACAATACCGCTTTAGAAACCCAATTTATTGAATCAAATTACGCGTTTTCAGAAAATATTTCCATTGATTTTGGCATTATGGAAAAAGCAAACAACGTATTTGTGTTGCCGGTAAATTTTGATTGGAATGATTTGGGGACCTGGAGCTCTTTATATCATGAATTAAAAAAAGATTCGGACCAAAATGCCACTTTGGGCGGAAACGTGATTTATATAGATTCAGCAAACAATATCGTACAAACACAATCCAAAAAACGTGTGGTGATACAAGGCTTAAATGATTATATTGTGATTGAAAAAGAGGATGTGATTCTTATTTGCCCAAAAAATAAAGAACAAGAGATAAAACAAATCACTTCAGCGGTAAAAACCGAATTTGGAGAAAATTTTGTTTAAAAAATGGGCAAAGTTCTATTTACAACAGCATTTGCGTATTCAATGATAAAAAACATTATTAAAACATTTTAATCGAAATTTACATTTAACCGCAATCCCGATAGCTATCGGGACGCAAAGAAAACACACAAAGAACACAAGAAAAAATTCAATTATTAATGAAATTTGCGTTAGGGATTGAACGGCGTGTTTGAGCACTTTTTTAGTTTCTTTTCACAACTAAAAAATGCGAGTAGTGAAAGCCCGACCCGCCAGTTGGCGGGGAACGCCCATAATAACTAAACGGCAATTGCTGTATTTAGTTAGTATTAAACCATAAAATGTAATAATGGAAGACGCTAAAGACATTAAGCCAATTGAAAAGAAAAAAATAAAAGAAGGTTGGGGGGACGTAAAACAATTTTTATTTGAATTATTGAATATCAATCAGGATACGGATAAGGAAGCTACCATTACAGATATTAAAGAAAATATTTCCATGAAAGGCCATACAGCCTGGGTGTTAATTTTTTCTATTTTAATAGCTTCCATCGGATTAAATATCAGTTCCCCTGCCGTTGTAATTGGCGCGATGCTTATATCCCCTTTATTGGGTCCAATTTTGGGCGTTGGCCTGTCCATTGGCACCAATGATATCGACACCTTAAAACGTTCCCTTAAAAATTTGGGCGTTATGATCATTTTGAGTTTGCTTACCTCATTCCTTT
>JAUSOJ010000209.1 GCA_030656195.1 Lutibacter sp. | reverse complement strand
GTTCAATTGTTGAGCGGAAATGTTACGGACAGCGAAACCAATTTGCCGCTGCCAAACGCCATTGTCCATATTTATAGAGGAAAAGAATTATTGGCAAAAATAAATTTAGATGACAATGCATCTTTTAATTACAAATTGGATTGTGAACTTCCATACAGATTCACCGTTTCGTTAAAAAATTATCACGATCTTGTTTCAAATATTAAAACTTCAAACAAAACCAATGAAAATTTAAGTATAAAATTGGAAATGGAATCTTCCGTTGAATTTGTTGAAGTTCGTGAGCAAAAAATGATTAAAACAAAAACCATTTATTTTGATTTGGACCAATCGTCAATCAGATTAGATGCCGCCATTGAATTGAACAAAGTGATTGCCATTTTAAGAAAATACCCGAACCTGAAAATTGAAATAAAATCGCATACTGACAGCAGGGCATCGGCAGAATATAATATGAAACTCACCAATGACAGGGCGAAAAAAGTAATGGACTATATCATTGCAAATGGCATAGATCCTAGCCGGGTTTCGGGCAGGGGATATGGAGAAACCCAATTGTTGAACAACTGCGCCAAAGGCGTAAAATGCAGTGAAGCAGAGCACCAAATGAACCGAAGAACAGAATTTATAATTACCGACGAATAACGATGAATAAACCAGAAATTACCTTTGATGATTTTAATAAAGTTGATATCAGAATAGGAACTATTGTTGAGATTGTTGATTTTCCTAAAGCAAAAAAACCTGCCTACCAACTTACAATTGATTTTGGGGATTTGGGAATCAAAAAATCGAGTGCACAAATTACCCAGTTATATGCCAAAGAGGATTTACTTCATAAGCAAATATTGGCCATCGTAAACTTTAAAGACAAACAAATTGCCAATTTTATAAGCGAATGTTTGGTGTTGGGCGTTGAAAATGATCAAAAGGAAATTGTGCTGTTGCAAGCGTCAAAACCAGTTATAAAAAACGGGGAGCAAGTCAGTTAATTTCCTCCTTTTTAATATATCCAAATAATATTTGGGTTTTTATAATTTCCGGAATTCCTTCAGGGAGCATATCTTCCCAACCTTCTTTGCCGCTTGAAATCATTTGCAAAATTTGTTTTGCATAGATTTCTAAAAAGTTTGGATTGTAATTTTTTAAATCAACCACTTTTCCGTTGAATTTAAAGAATTTGTATAATTCTTTCATTCGCGGGTGCACTTTTAGGTTGTCACTGGTGATAATTTCGCCTGTTGCCAAATCTTTCACTGGATATAAATAAACTTTTAAATCTTTATAAAATAATTTTCCAAAGGCTTCTAAAATACCGCCACTTAAATTACGGTAATATTTTTCGTTAAAAATTTGCACAAAATTAGACGCACCCATTGCAAGACCAATACGGTTTTTGGTGTATTCTGAAAAATATTCCACGAGTTTGAAATACTCCTGGAAATTGGTAATCATGACATTTTGACCCAGTGCGCACAACAATTCTGCCCGGTCAAGAAAATCTCTTTCATTAATTTCGCCTTCATAAATTAAATTGGATAAGGTAATTTCAAAAATGATTTTAGTATTTTCAGGATCAACCTTTTTTTCATTTAAAAATAGTTGTTTTGCACATTCGTAGATGTCAACATTTACCTTGGTAACGGGTCTGAAACTGCCTCGGAGCACTAAAATATTGGCTTTATAAAGTTGTTCGGCGGGCAATAAATTATTGCCGTCGGGGCCAAACATCACCGCATTGGTCATTCCGTTCTTTACCAATAATAAACTCATTAAACGGTTATCTATGTGTGAAAATCGTGATCCCGAGAAATTAATCATATCAATTTCCAACTGAAATTCATCTAAGTTATCGTACAACGATTTTAAGAGTTCTTTCGGATTGTCATTTAAATAATAAGCGCCGTAAATTAGGTTTACGCCCAATGCGCCCATTGTTTTTTGTTGCAATTTCGCATCAATTTCCTTGAATCTGACATGCAAAATTATTTCACTGTATGGTTCTGAAGGGTTGGCTTGAAATTTAATTCCAACCCAACCGTGGCCTTTAAATTTTTTTGCAAAATCTATGGTTGTCACCGTATTTGCAAAGGAGAAAAACATTTTTTCAGAATGATGTTTTCTGATTAACCGGTCTTCAAGGAGCTTAATCTCATAACCAAGCATTTTTTTTAAGCGGACTTCTGTAACATATCTATTGTCATCTTCAACGCCATAAATGGCATCCGAGAAATCTTTGTCGTAGGCACTCATCGCTTTCGCAATAGTCCCGGAGGCACCGCCGGCTCTAAAAAAATTACGCACAGTTTCCTGTCCGGCCCCAATTTCTGCAAAAGTTCCATAAATAGACTTGTTTAAGTTTATTTTTAGGGATTTTAATTCGATGGAAGGTACCGTAGAAATGTTAATATCACCTTTTAATTTTAAAGTCATACTTGCTTTTTATTGGTTATTGCAAAAATACAAAAAATAATTATGGGGTTGCTGAGATAAAAGAAATCGAAAAAAAAGAGGGAGAAGTTTAAACTTCACCCTCTTTTAAATATTTGTAAATATTTAAGAAAATTACATATTTTTAAGCTCGTTAACCAATTCAGTTAAAGCACTTTTGGCATCACCAAAAAGCATTGAAGTTTTTTGATTGAAGAACAGTTCATTTTCAATTCCGGCATAACCGGCATTCATACTTCGTTTGTTAACAATAATGTGTTTTGCATTCTCCACATCCAAAATTGGCATTCCGTAAATTGGACTTGAAGGATCATTATGTGCTGCAGGATTCACAACATCATTTGCGCCAACAACCAATACAACATCGGTATTAGGGAATTGCGGATTTATGTTGTCCATTTCAATTAATTTATCATAAGCAACATTACTCTCGGCCAACAAAACATTCATGTGTCCCGGCATACGTCCGGCCACAGGATGAATGGCATAAGAAACATCAACGCCTTTTTTGGTCAACAATTCCTCCAATTCATGAATAACATGTTGCGCTTGCGCCACTGCCAAACCATATCCGGGCACAATAACCACTTTACTTGCATAATTCAGCATGATGGCAGAATCACTTGCAGTGGTTTTTTTGATAGTGCCACCGGTTTTTCCAACAGCTGCAATAGCCAGGTCACCGCCTCCAAAAGCACCAAAAATTACATTTGAAAGTGATCTGTTCATCGCATTACACATAATAAAGGTCAGGATCAATCCGGCCGAACCAACTAAAATACCGCCAACCATCATTACCATATTACCGAACAAAATACCGGTAATTGCTGCTGCTATACCCGTTAAGGAGTTCAATAATGAAATAACAACAGGCATATCTGCACCGCCAATCGGAATTACAAATAAAACACCGTACACCAACGAAGCTGCAAGCAATAAATAAATGAGCATTAAATTGGCTGAATCATACATCACAATGTATGCGCCGAATGCAATAAGCGCCAAAATAACTAAATTATTGATAAGATTGTATTTTGGCAACCTTATGTCTTTCATGGAACCATTTAATTTGGCCCAGGCAATTAAACTTCCTGTAAATGTGATGCTTCCAATGATTATGGCTGCAATGATTGTGGAGGTTTGTGTGGCATCTTCCGAAAAATTGCCAAATTCAACCAGTCCAATTAAAAGTGCGCTACCGCCACCAAAACCATTAAATAAAGATACCAATTCGGGCATTTTAGTCATCGCCACTTTCATGGCAATTAAATACCCAATAACAGATCCAACTAAAAGCGCAGCACCAATTAAAATATAATTAATTGTTGGCACTTCAAAATCGTGTAAAAATATGGTGGCAACAATGGCCAGTCCCATACCAACTCCAGAAATTAAATTTCCCTTTTTTGCAGTTTCCGGATGTCCGAGCATTTTTAAACCGATAACAAATGCTATGGTTGTAATTAAATAGATAATACTTAAAGTGATAGTCATTATTTTTTCTTTTTAAACATTTGTAACATACGGTCGGTTACAACAAAACCACCAACCACATTTAAAATTCCCAATACAACGGCAACAAATCCCAATCCCAACGACAAAAAATCATCTGGTTTGGCTTGTAGAATAACTAATAGTGCCCCAACAATTACAACGCCGCTTAAGGCATTTGCTCCCGACATTAAAGGAGTGTGAAGTACCGATGGAACATTTTTAATCAATTCTACACCAATAAATATCGCTAAAATGAGGATATATAATAATTGAAGATTATTGCTGATAAATTCTATTAATTCATTCATGATTTATATAATTTTTTTAGTTTTTTCTAATTTTCCCTTCGTGCACAATTAAAGTGCCATCGGTAATTTCCTCTTCCAATTCCCACTTAAATTGATTGTCTGCAGTTAGATGCATTAAGAAATTGTACATATTTTTTGCGTACAATTCACTGGCATTTGTTGAAACGCTTACCGGAGCCATCGTTGATCCAATAATTTTTACGCCATGTTTTACCACTGTTTTATCCATTTCGCTAATCTCAACATTACCGCCTTGTGCAGCAGCTAAATCAATGATCACCGCGCCATTTTTCATTTGTTTTACCTGATCTTCAGTAATCAAAACAGGTGCTTTTCTTCCAGGAACCATTGCGGTGGTAATCACCAAATCGGCTTCAAATAACGACTTGTTAACGGCTTCTTTTTGTCGGCGGGCATAATCTTCCGAAGCTTCTTTGGCATATCCGCCTTCAGATTGTTCACCGGTATTGTCTACCGAAATAAATTTTGCACCCAAAGATTCGGCTTGTTCTTTTGTTTCCGTTCTAATGTCTGTAGCCATTACCACAGCACCCAAACGTTTTGCGGTTGCAATAGCCTGTAAACCGGCAACGCCAATCCCGTAAATCAATACTTTTGATGGAATTATGGTTCCTGCAGCAGTCATCATCAAAGGAAATATTCTGGTCATTTCATTGGCACCCACAATCACCGCTTTGTAACCGGCCAAATTGCTTTGTGAACTTAAAACATCCATATCTTGCGCTCTTGAAATCCGCGGCATAGCGTCCATAGAGAATGCGGTTGCTCCGGTTGCGGCAATTGCCTCAATAAGTTGTGGATTTGATAAGTAATACAACTGGCTCATCAAAATTTGGCCTTTTTGAACCAATTTTAAATCTTCATCCGTAAACGGATTGATTTTTATCAGAATAGTAGCTTCTTTAAAAACCTCATTGCTATTTTTTATGGAAGCGCCAACAGCTTCATAATCTGAGTTTTTAAATGACGAAGCCATTCCTGCATCTTCTTCAACCAAAAGCTCATACCCTTTTTCAACGAGCAGTTTGGCAATATTGGGCGAAATCGCTACCCGGTTTTCTCCTTTTTGTGTTTCTTTTAAAACGCCTATTTTCATGTATGTAAGGTTTTATTGTGTGTAAAATTATTTGAAATACTTAATTTATTCATTTGAAATAAAAATGGAGTATCAATAAAAAAACAAAACCCGCTAAAGGGCTATTTTTATTGGTATAAATTGTATTTTTTAACATAAAAACGATCAATGCAATCATAGTATGAATCAACGAATGATACTGGTAACATTGGCTCATTTGAGATTTATTCATGTTATTTTGTTAAAAAGCGTAAATATAAGTAAATATTATAGCATTGATGCTGATAATAAATACATTTTTCTGCCATGCATTGTTGATATAATGATAATTTTAAAAAAAGATTAATGATAATTGAATAATAAGGAGTTTTCAATATTCCCCGCTCTTTATTATTTTTTTGTGCCGAAGCAACTTATATTTGTACCTCTATTAAAAAACCAATGACGATTAAAATTACTTTTTTAGGCACTGGAACATCACAGGGAATTCCCGTTGTAGGCAGTAAACACCCGGTTTGTTTATCGACCGATAAGCGCGATAAACGTTTGCGGGTTTCCATTTTGGTTGAATGGGAGCATTTCACCTATGTGGTAGACTGCGGTCCGGATTTTCGATATCAGATGTTGCGGGCAAATGTCACCAAAATTAACGGCGTGTTGTTTACGCACATTCATGCGGATCATACGGCTGGATTGGACGATTTACGTCCGTTCAGCGTACAACTTGGCGCTGTACCAATCTATGCGAAAAAGGATATTTTAACCAATTTAGCCAAGCGTTTCGATTATATTTTTAATGAAGAAGATAAATACATTGGTGCGCCCAGTGTGCAACAAAATGAAATTAAAAACGAGCCATTTTACATCCAAAATTTAAAAGTGATTCCGATTGATGTTTCCCACGGCGATATTAATATTTTTGGGTTCAGATTTCATAACATTGCCTATTTAACCGATGTTAAAGCCATTTCAGATGATGAAAAATTAAAACTTCAAAATTTAGAGGTTCTCATCATCAATGCGCTTCGTCTTGAAACCCATCCCACACATTTATGTTTGGCCGAGGCCATTGCTTTAAGCCAGGAATTAAAAGCAAAAAAGACTTATTTTACGCACATAAGCGTTCGTTTGGGATTTCATGCAGAAGTCGAAAAAACGCTTCCAAAAAATGTGTTTTTGGCTTATGATGAACTTGTTGTAGAAATTTAAAACACTAAAATAAACAGCACTAAAAATAGCATTTTGGTGGGCGTTCCCCGCCAGCTGGCGGGTCGGGCTTTACGTTCCAATCTTTTTAACGGTGAAAAACCGTCAAAAAGGATTTTCACTTCAGTCCCTAACGCAAATTGAATTACAATATGGGATTATGATTTCAAACCAAATAAATGTTTTTCATTCTGATTTGGATTATTGAGCGCGGTCGAAGTGGCGATGAAGTGAAGAAGATGGTTCGTTAAAACGATCCATCTTTACGTTGTATTTGATAAAAAATCACGTATTTTAGTTGGACCAAATAAGGATGCCTCTTTTCCTGATTTTATTCAATCTCTTGATCAAATTATATAAACTTGGAATTGAAAGATATCTGATTAATCATTTTTTATTTTCACATCCAATTCCTCCGATTTCAACTCTACACCTTTTTTATCTAAGCTGATGGAAGTTGATTTTTCTGGAGCGTCTTTTTCAACTACAACAGTTTTGGCGGGCACGATGATGACTTCTTTTTCCACTGGTGTTTCTTTACAGCCCATTATCATTAAGACAACAGTTATCATAAAGAACCCGATGATATTTTTCATTTTAGTATTTTTCATTTTATTTATTTTTTAGTTGTTTTACAGTTTGTAATAACTTTTTGTAAGAATTACAAAGATGGACTTTATAAAAATATAAAGTATTACACAATTATCATATTAATTTACATTATTCACACATTAATAGCAATTTCTTTACATAAGCTGAATAAATTGACTTCAATGTATGATTTTTAGTAAAGATTCTTAGAATAAGTAAAGCAATTGACCATTTGAAATTCAAAATCTTGAATTTATATTTTGTTAAATACGTTGTTTTTAGCATTAATTTAATATTTTCGCTCCTTAATGTTTAAACTAAAATTGATGAAACGTTTTTTTATAATAATTTCTTTTTTTATGGCCGCTGTTGCAGTGGCGCAAACCGCTAGCGGCGTAGCTTTTGAACAACAAAAAATGAGACAGGCGCTAGAGTTTGGAGATAAAACGGTTGCTGCGAATGCCATGTATTCAATTATTTTGATGGAAGGTCCAAAAAGTGTTTATAAAGACAGTTTGGCTTATTTGTATTTTAACGATCGGAATTTTATTTCTTGTTTTTTGGTGACCAATGATATTTTGAAAAATAATCCGGGAAATTTGGATTTATTGGAAATGAACGCAATTTCCTTAGAATCTATGGGAGCAGCCGAAAAAGCTGTGGAAGCTTACCAAAATTTATTTGCAAAAACCAATAACAATTATCACGCTTATAAATTGGCGGGATTGCAATTTGGAATGAATAAAAATGAGGAAGCTTATGCAACAATCAAAAAAGCTGACAAACTTCCTGATGACGGAAAAGTGAAAATAACTTTTCAGGTAAATAAAAATTACAATCAAAATGTTGATTTAAAAGCGGCTATTGCTTATTTGGAAGGCATTATTGCCACAAATTTGAATAAAAATAATGAGGCAAAAATTAGTTTTGAGCGCGCTATAAAATTGTTTCCTGAATTTGTGCTGGCAAAAACCAAGTTAGATGCTTTAAATGCTGAAGCCAAACAGTAGTTTTTTTTTAAAGTTTTAAGTTGAAAATGCCTAAAGTAAATGATTATTTGCTTTAGGCATTTTTTGTATAATGAATATTCTTTTATCTTAATTTCTCGGCCAAATAAGGCGCGGTATAAGATTCCTTGCATTTTATAAGCGCTTCGGGCGTTCCCTGAAAAATGAGTTCCCCGCCCAATTTTCCGCCTTCTTTTCCCAAATCAATCACATAATCGGCGCATTTTATCAAATCGATATTGTGTTCAATCACAATGATGGAATGACCGTTTTCAATTAAGGCATTAAACGATTTTAACAGTTTTTTGATATCATGAAAATGCAGTCCGGTTGTAGGTTCATCAAAGATGAAAAGCGATTTGTCCTGTCGCGTTCCTTTCACTAAAAATGAAGCTAGTTTAATTCGCTGCGCTTCGCCGCCGGAAAGGGTAGAAGACGATTGTCCCAACGTTACATAACCCAATCCCACATCTTGAAGCGGTTTTAATTTTTTGGCGATTTTTGTTTCTTTATGTTTGGTGAAAAAGGCTACCGCATCATCAATGGTACTGTTTAAAACATCGTTGATGGATTTTCCCTGAAAAGTTACCTGCAGCACTTCTTTTTTGAATCGTTTTCCTTTACAGGCTTCACATTCCAAATGCACATCGGCCATAAATTGCATTTCTATGGTTACTTCACCGTCGCCTTTGCAAGTTTCACACCTGCCGCCTTCCACATTGAAAGAAAAGTGTTTAGGTTGGTAATTTCTTATTTTTGATAATTTTTCTGAAGCAAATAAAGTACGGATGTCATCAAAAGCTTTTACGTAAGTCACCGGATTTGAGCGACTTGAACGTCCGATTGGATTTTGGTTGATGAATTCAATATTTTCTATGGTTTTCACAGCACCTTTTAATTCGGTGAACTGCCCCACTTTTTCTCCGTAACCGCCCAATTGCTTTTGCATTGCGGGATACAATATTTTGCTGACCAACGTGCTTTTTCCGCTTCCCGAAACACCGGTAATTACCGTTAAACAGTTTAAAGGAAAAGTGACATTGATATTTTTTAGATTGTGTTCGCGTGCGCCAATCACCTCAATGCTTAGGTTGGTTTTTCTGCGGATTTTTGGAACTTCAATTTTTAACTGGTGATTGAGGTATTTTGCAGTCAGTGATTCGGATTTTAAAATTTCCTCATAATTTCCTTCAGCCACAATTTCACCTCCAAAAGTTCCGGCTTCAGGACCTATATCAATAATAAAATCGGCTGCTTTCATAATATCTTCGTCGTGTTCAACCACGATAACGGTATTTCCCAAATTGCGCAAATCCTTCAATACTTTTATCAGCCGTTCCGTATCTTTTGGATGCAACCCGATACTTGGCTCATCTAAAATATACATAGAACCCACCAAACTGCTTCCCAGCGAAGTTGCCAGGTTAATACGCTGACTTTCGCCGCCTGATAAGGTTGTGGAAGTTCGGTTTAAGGTTAAATAACTCAATCCAACATCATTTAAAAATTGCAATCGGTTGTTAATTTCCACCAGCAATCGTTTGGCGATTTGCTGGTCGTAATCATTAAGTTGTATGTTTTTAAAGAAATCAGTCAATTCATTCAACGGCAAATCGACCAATTCACTGATATTTTTATGGTCTATTTTAATGTTGTTGGTTTCAGGTCTAAGTCGTTTTCCATTGCAAACCGCACATTTTGTTTTTCCGCGATAGCGCGAAAGCATCACGCGATATTGAATTTTATAACTTTTCTCCTCTAAATATTTGAAAAAATCGTGAATTCCCTGAAACGATTTATTGCCGTTCCAAACGAGCAGTTTTTGTTCCTCCGAAAGTTGAAACCAAGGTTTGTGAATGGGAATATCGAATTTATAAGCATTGTCAATCAGATCATTTTTGTATTGGGCAAACGAATCTGTTTTCCAAGGTAAAATGGCGTTTTCATAAATGGATAAGGAAGTATTCGGAATCACCAAATCATCATCAATGCCAATCACATTTCCGAAACCATCACAGGCCGGACAAGCGCCGTAAGGATTGTTAAAACTGAATAAATGCGTGTTTGGCTCCAAAAACTGAATGCCGTCCAGTTCAAACTTGTTATTAAAAGTTGTTTGCTTTTCAGCTTTTACGTCTTCAATAATGCATTCGCCTTTTCCTTCAAAAAAAGCGGTTTGCACAGCATCAGCCAATCTGTTGTAAAAATCTTCATCATCTTGAACCACAATTCTGTCGATCACCAGATGAAAATCGTGTTCAATTTCCGTATTTACATCTTCAATTCTAATAATTTCGCCTTTGTATTTTATTCTTGAATAACCTTGTTGCGCCAATATTTTTAAGGTTTGCAACAAATTTCTTTCTTCCGGAATATGAACGGGTGCCAAAAGCAAAACTTTGGTATTTACCGCCAAACTTTTAATATAATTGATAAGGTCTGTTACAGTTTGTTTTTTTACTTCATTCCCAGAAACAGGCGAATAGGTTTTCCCAATTCTTGCAAACAACAGTTTTAAATAGTCGTAAATTTCTGTTGAAGTGCCAACGGTTGAACGAGGATTGGTAGAATTTACCTTTTGCTCAATGGCAATGGCGGGCGAAATTCCTTTAATATAATCAACATTTGGCTTGTTTAGCCTTCCTAAAAACTGTCGGGCATACGATGATAAACTTTCTACATATCGGCGTTGGCCTTCTGCAAACAAGGTGTCAAATGCCAAACTCGATTTTCCGGAACCCGAAAGTCCGGTGATGACCACCAATTTATTTCTCGGAATGGCAACATCAATATTTTTTAAATTATGAAGTTTTGCTCCTTTAATGAGTATATTTTCCTTTGGACTTAGTGCCGCTATATTGTGAGTCATTTTGCTTAAAAACTGAATAAATGCAAAGGTACTTACAAAATTTTAAAATTTATGCAAAGCATATTTGTATTCAATAAAAAATTAGTAAACAGCGTTTTTAAATTTTCGTATCTGTATGAAATTTTAACTTTTTCCAAAAAAAATTGTATTTATGAAAAAAAATACTGATATTTGTTATATAAATCCATAAAAAAACGCCTATTCTGCAAGATTACTTTTTATAAAATTAGATAAATACACATTTAACCAACCCCTATAATGTATTTAAATTATGGAAAGTAAAACTATTCTTGACAGCGTTTTAGTCAACAATTACATCAACGGCCATGAAAAATCGTTAGAGATTTTAATAATTCGTCATAAGCAACGAATTTTTAGTTTTATACTGTCAAAGGTTTCAGACAGGGAAGTCGCAGAAGATATTTTTCAAGACACATTTATTAAAGTTATAAACACCTTAAAAAGAGGTGCTTATAATGAAGAAGGTAAGTTTTTGCCTTGGGTCATGCGTATTTCGCATAACCTAATTATCGATCATTTCCGACGAAATAAAAGATTGCCTAAATTTAACAATACTGATGATTTTGACATTTTTGATGTGTTGAGCGATGAAATGCTGTCTGTTGAAAATCAGATTATTAAAAGTCAGATTTTGGAAGATGTCCGCAATTTAATTGAAGAATTGCCAGATGATCAAAAAGAAGTGTTGTTAATGCGGATGTACAGAGACATGAGTTTTAAGGAAATTGCCGAAAATACAGATGTTAGCATCAATACGGCTTTAGGAAGAATGCGTTATGCCTTAATTAATTTGAGAAAATTAATAGAAAAACACAATATTATTTTAGTAAATTAATTTATTTTACAATAAAGGTAAATTTTCGTCGTTTAAGTAGTATAAACCAACTATTTATGATGAAACTTTACTCTCAAAAGTCTCCAATGATGGAGCAACCAAGACCCGAAATAATTCAATATTTGCTCAGCTATTCCAAGCAATTGAGGATAGTTAAAACCAACAAAAACAACCATATTGAATTACATTTGAATTAATGTTCTTTAGAACCCACTTTATAACCTAAAGTGGGTTTTTTGATAAAAATACTTTTCTTCCGATTGTTTTTGTGATAATATCTTTTTCCAGATTCCAGCTTCTTGCAGGCGAATATTCCCGACCATAATAAATAATTTGTAAATGCAGTTTGTTCCACAATTCCTTCGGAAATAATCTTTTGGCATCTTTTTCCGTTTGCACCACATTTTTTCCGTTGGTTAAATTCCACCGATACATCAACCTGTGAATATGCGTATCAACAGGGAAAGTGGGTATTCCAAAAGCCTGGCACATCACCACACTCGCAGTTTTATGTCCAACAGCCGGCAATTCTTCCAAGTCTTTAAAATTTTGAGGCATTTGACCGTTGTGTTTTTCAATCAATATTTTCGATAATCCGTAAATTCCTTTCGATTTCATGGGCGATAAGCCCGCAGGTTTTATAATTTCACGAATTTCTTCCACCGAAAGTTTCACCATATCATAAGGATTGTCAGCTTTTGCAAATAATTTTGGGGTGATTTTATTGACGCCAACATCGGTGCTTTGCGCCGATAACAAAACAGCGATCAATAAAGTATAAGGATCTTTATGATGAAGCGGAATTTGCGGATTTGGATATATTTTTTCCAAGGTGTCAATTACAAATTGAACTTTTTCGGCTTTGGTCATTTTTAAATTGTTAAAATGTTAAAGGTTAAATGTTATTTGTTAAAGGCTTAAAAGTACAAAGTTCCATTATTTTTGAAAGGTTCATTAACAATTTGTTTTATTTTTCATTTTAACTCTTTAACTTTCAATTTTTGAAAATTATATGGTACAAAAAATAACATATAACAAATAACATATAACAAATAACTTAAATAAATGACAACATTAAAAATAGGCGATGCCGCTCCAAATTTTGAAGCGCTTGACCAACAAGGAAATACCGTAAAATTATCAGATTATAATGGAAAAAAACTGGTATTGTTTTTTTATCCGAAAGCAAGTACGCCAGGCTGCACGATGGAAGCTTGCAATTTGCGGGACAATTACCATTCTTTTTTGGCGAAAGGATATGAAGTTTTGGGCGTAAGCGCAGATTCTGCAAAACGCCAGCAAAGTTTTATCGAAAAATACCAATTGCCTTTTCCGTTATTGGCAGATGAGGACAAAAGAGTAATCAGTGCTTTTGGTGTTTGGGGACCAAAAAAATTTATGGGCCGCGAATTTGACGGAATTCACAGAGTTACTTTTGTGATTGATGAAAATGGCATTATTGAAGATGTGATCACAAAAGTGAAAACAAAAGAACACGCAAGCCAGATTTTGGTTTAGAGTTAATAATATAGTCGGAAGACGGAAGTCCGAAGACCGAAGTTTAAAGATCATTAACAACTAAACAAATCAACAACTAAACAATTCAACAATAGCTAAAACTTCACATCCACTTTAATATTTAGCACACGTTGTGTCATATAATTTGGAATGCCATAAAATTGTTTGGAATACACATCGCGAACCCAAGTATTGGTGATGGCATTTTGCACATCGAACATATTAAATATTTCAAATCCAACCGATAATTCTTTAAAATCGCGCAACCAGCCGCTTTGATATTGGTTTTTTGCATCGGTAAAAACATAGGAAATTCCGATGTCGGCTCTTTTGTAGGCGTTTAACCTATTTTGATATTGGTACGGATTTGAGTAGGAGGGAGAACCGCCTGGAACACCCGTGTTAAAAACCAGATTTAAATACATTTTTATGTTTGGAATGTTGGGAACATAATCCTGAAACAACATCCCAAATTTAAAACGCTGGTCGGTGGGACGTGGAATATAACCTTGGTTGTTTTTATTTTCTTCTGTTTTTAAAAATCCGATGCTAACCCAACTTTCCGTGCCGGGAACAAATTCGCCGTTCAATCTTAAATCTATGCCTGTTGCGTAGGCAATCGCATTGTTATCGGCGCTGTAACGCACTTTTACGTTATCGACTGTATAGGTATTTACATCGGTTAAATGTTTGTAATAAACTTCAGAAACCAATTTAAAAGGTCGTTCCCAAAGGTTGAAACTGTAATCGTTGCCCAAAATTACCTGCAACGATTTTTGTGCGTCAACGTTTGGAATTACCATTCCGGTATAATCTCTAAGTTCTTTGTAAAAAGGCGGTTGGTTGTACATTCCTCCTGAAATTCTGAAAAGCATATCCTTTTCCCAGTCGGGTTTTATGGAAAATTGGCCGCGCAGGCTGTAGCTCGTTTTGTTTACTTTGCTGGAAATTTGGTCATTCACGCTCCAATTATGGGAACGCAAACCAACATTGTACCATATTTTATGATTGTCCCAAAAAGCATTTTTACTGTATTGCCCAAACCAAACCAATCTATTTATGGCAACGTGATTGTTGGCGCGGATGCTTTGAAAAGGAAGCAATTCGCCTGTAAATGGTTCGTATGGCTGATTGTTCGATATGAAATTTGGCGGACGAACGCTAAATCCCAAGGAATCAATCACTTCCCATTCGTTTACACGGTCTTTGGTGTCTTCATTTTGATATTTAATGCCAAAATCTATTTGATGGCTGTTCTTTTTGAAAGTGCCATTTATTTCAATATTGCTTATTAAAGCATCTAAATCGTTGCGGGCGTGACTTAATTGCGAGCCGATTCCTTCATAAAATGAAACATCCCCAAAATTTTCGGAACCAAAATCGCTGTTCACTTCGCCTAAATTATAACTGGCCAAAACATCATAATATTCTTCTTCAATGGTGTGATAGCTTGAAGTGGTTACATTGATATTTAAATTTTCATTTACCAGATAACTTCCTTTTAAAGCGCCAAAAACTGTTTTGAACTTGTCTTTTTCTTGGCCTTCATAATATACAACCAATTCCTGCGGATTTGTAATGGTTCCAAATTTTGTCCTTCTTGATTTTGGTGTAAAATTGTAATTGTTGAGCGAAAAATTGCCCAGAAAATCGATTTTTAATTTGGGATTTACCAAATAAGACAAAAATGTTTGGGCATCCGTAAAATTTGGATTCGAAGTTGTTTCAACATCTTTGCTGTTGATAAACAAACTGTTATCTCGATATCTGACCCCAACTATTGCGCTTAATTTATTTTGAAGCATCACGCCTTCCACAGTAACGCTTCCGCCCAGTAAACTTGCATTTATGGTGGTTGCCAATGCTGTGGGTGTTCTGTAGCTGATGTCTAAAACCGAGGAAAGTTTATCGCCGTATTTTGCCTGAAATCCACCTGCCGAAAAATTGACATTTTGCACCATGGCGCTGTTTACAAAACTCAAACCTTCCTGTTGTCCGGAACGCACCAAAAACGGACGGTAAACTTCGATCCCATTTACATACACCAAATTTTCGTCGAAATTTCCGCCGCGCACATTGTATTGGGTACTTAATTCGTTGTTGTTATTCACTCCGGGCAACGTCATTAAAATGTTTTCAACGCCTTGATTTGCACCCGGAATTTTGGCAATATCAGTCGGATTTACTTTAATAAAACCTTGGGCGTCTTTTTTCACATCTTTGACAATAACTTCATTGATGACTTCCGTTTTAGGTTCCAAAATGGGTGAAAATTGCAGTATCTTATTTTTTGGCAGATTTACAATTTTAACCAAAGTGGTAAAAGAAATATGGCTAAATATGACGGTAATTTCTGTATTTGCTGGAATTTTTAATACATATTCCCCATTTTCATCAGAAGTGGTTCCGGTATTTAAAAAGGTTATTGCAACGCCTTCAACAGGTATTTTACTGCTGGTTTTTAAAACACCTTTAACAGTTGCCGTTTGGGCTGTTAAAAGTGTTGTAGCCAATAAAAAACACAAGGTAAGCGTTGCTTTTTGTAGCATGGACTTTTATATTTTTCTGAAGAAAGTTGCGTTTAAAGTATTGGTGTTGCCAACATTGTCGGTTACCGTTACTTTTAGCGCATGTTTTGAATCAGTAAAAACTTTATCTTTAAAATCATAGGTTAACACGCCTGTGGTTACATCATACTCCATTAAAATCCATTGTCCGTTTATTTCAGCCCTGTAAGTATTAATGCCCGATTTATAATCGAAAATCTTAATTTTTAACGTTTCGTGGTTTGTGATCCATTGGTCATTTTTAAAATTATGCAACTGAATATTTGGCGCATCCTTGTCTGACAGCAACGTAAATTTTCCCAATTTTTTTGTTGAAGCATAAAAAATGGAATCTTTTTTTACGGTTGATTCATAGCTTTTAGTTCCTTTTTTGTTGAT
The DNA here is from genome assembly GCA_030656195.1 of Lutibacter sp. Taxonomy (GTDB): domain Bacteria; phylum Bacteroidota; class Bacteroidia; order Flavobacteriales; family Flavobacteriaceae; genus Lutibacter. The sequence goes on along the minus strand of JAUSOJ010000209.1, from coordinate 199 downwards.
GGATGCGATATACATTTGTTTCTTTTCAGATTCAGAATATTTTGACACATCAAAAGTGATGGTATAATTATAATGAATAGGCACATTTGGGTAGTGCACATTGGCAACCGAATCTACCACATCAAAATCCAGCCATAAATCTGAATAAAAAGTATTTTTAGGAAATGCAACAGTGACACCATTTTTACTGAACTGATTA
>JAUSOJ010000208.1 GCA_030656195.1 Lutibacter sp. | reverse complement strand
TAAATAATTATGAGTTATCAAAAACATTACGACAACAGTATTGAAAACCCAGAAGCGTTTTGGGCAGAACAAGCCAATAATATTAAATGGTATAAAAAGCCTACAATTATTTTATCTAAAGATGAAAATGGTTTTGATCGTTGGTTTGAAGACGGAAAATTAAATATTTGCTATTTGGCTGTTGACAAGCACGTTGATGCCGGTTATGGTGAGCAAACAGCCATTGTGTATGATTCTCCCGTTACGCAACAACGCGTAAACTACTCTTATAACGAAGTTAAAAGACAGGTTTCCCGTTTGGCGGGCGGACTTCGTGATTTGGGCGTAAAAAAGGGCGACACGGTCATTATTTATATGCCAATGATTCCGCATGCAGCTTTCAGTATGTTGGCTTGCGCGCGTATTGGTGCCATACATTCCGTTGTTTTTGGCGGTTTTGCACCACACGAGCTGGCTATAAGAATAGACGACTGTAAACCAAAAGTGATTATCACGGCAACCTCGGGTATGGAGGTTGACCGATTGATAGCCTACAAACCTTTGGTGGACGAAGCAGTGCAAAAAGCCACGCATAAAGTTGAAAAGGTGATTGTTTATCAGCGAAATTTGGGTGCTGTAAATCCGAAAACAGAACGTTATGTAAGTTATAAAAAGTTGGTTAAAGCATCTGAACCGGTTGACTGTGTTGAGATGGATTCCAATGATCCGCTCTATATTTTATACACTTCAGGAACCACAGGAAAACCAAAAGGTATCTTGCGCGATACCGGAGGTTATGCAACAGCGTTGAAATATTCCATGAAATATATTTATGGCGTTGAAGAAGGCGATACTTTTTGGGCAGCATCTGATGTTGGATGGGTTGTTGGCCATAGTTATATTGTTTACGCACCGCTGATCAACAGAAATACCACCATCGTTTTTGAAGGAAAGCCGGTAAAAACGCCAGATGCAAGTACTTTTTGGAGAATTATCAGCGAAAATAACGTGAAGGTGATGTTTACCGCACCAACAGCCATCAGGGCCATTAAAAAAGAAGATCCCGATGGCGAATTGCTAAAAATGTACGATTTAAGTTGTTTAAAATACCAGTTTTTGGCAGGGGAACGCTGCGATGCTGCAACCCTGAACTGGCTGGAGGAAAAATTAAAAATTCCGGTAATTGACCATTGGTGGCAAACAGAATCCGGTTGGCCAATGGTATCAAATATGATGGGCTTGGAAGCTTTGCCGGTAAAACCCGGTTCAGCCACAAAACCTGTTGGAGGCTATGACCTTCAAATTTTAAGCGGTGAAGGAAAACAACTTGGCGCAAATGAAGAAGGATTGGTTGCCATTAAATTGCCATTGCCTCCGGGAAATATGCTTAATATTTGGGGAAATACAGAGCGTTTTAAAGAAGGTTATTTAAAGCGATTTGATGGATATTATTTCTCTGGTGACGGTGGTTATGTGGATGAAGATGGCTACGTTTTTATCACGGGTCGTGTTGATGATGTTATCAATGTTGCAGGTCACCGATTGTCAACTGCCGAAATGGAAGAAATTGTTTCTTCAAACAAATCCGTTGCCGAATGTGCCGTTTTTGGTATTGAAGATGCTTTAAAAGGACAAGTTCCTTTGGCTTTGGTGGTGATAAAATCGGGCGATTATGTTTCAAGTTTTGAATTGGAATACAACATCGTGCAAGAAGTCAGAAAAATAATCGGACCGGTTGCTTCCTTAAAAAGAGTATTGGTGGTTAAGCGTTTGCCAAAAACGCGTTCAGGAAAAATTCTTCGTAAATTATTGCGAAATATGGCTGATGGTGTTGAATATACCATTCCTTCAACCATTGATGATCCTGAAATTATTGAAGAAATCATCCACGAGTTCAAACTTTTCAAAATTGGAATTTTTGAACATGCCACCGAAGAAGAGAAACAAACACTGGCCGATTTACGTATAGATTCGTTTATAAAATATTACAAATCGTACCAACACAGCGTAAATGATCCGGAAGGTTATTGGGCTCAAATTGCAGATACTTTTACTTGGCGGAAAAAATGGGATAAAGTTGTGGAATACAATTGGGATACTCCAAAATTTGAATGGTTTAAAGGCGCTAAATTAAATATTACCGAAAACTGTCTGGACCGTCATTTGGAAAAAAGAGGTGATGATGTTGCCATTATTTGGGAGGCTAACGATCCGGATGAAGCAAACAGAATATTAACCTATAACGAATTGCATGCTGAAGTCTGTAAATTCGCCAATGTGCTTAAAAACAATGGTATCGTAAAGGGCGACAAGGTTTGTATTTATATGCCAATGGTGCCTGAACTGGCCATTTCAGTATTGGCCTGTGCAAGAATTGGTGCTGTACATTCCGTAGTATTCGCCGGATTTTCATCAGTGGCGCTTTCCACAAGAATTAATGATGCAGAATGCAGAATTATTTTAACATCTGATGGTGTTTTTAGAGGCAATAAAGCAGTTGATTTTAAATCTATTGTTGATGAGGCGTTGGAAACTTGTCCAACCATTGAGACCTCCATCGTATTAAATAGGGTAAATGGCAAAGTTACGATGAAAGAAGGTCGTGATTTATGGTGGCATGAAGAATTGGAAAAAGTAGATGCCTATTGTCCGGCTGAAGTGATGGATGCCGAAGATATGCTGTTTATATTATACACTTCCGGATCAACAGGAAAGCCAAAAGGCATGGTGCATACTTGCGCCGGTTATATGGTGCAAACAGCCCACAGTTTTAAAAATGTTTTTCAGTATGAACATGGAGATGTGTATTTCTGTACAGCTGATGTTGGCTGGATTACCGGTCACTCCTATATTGTATACGGACCATTAGCCGTGGGTGCAACCACTTTAATGTTTGAAGGAATTCCTTCGTACCCAGATTACAGTCGTTTCTGGCAAATTGTTGAAAAGCATAAAGTCAATCAATTCTACACTGCGCCAACTGCCATAAGGGCATTGGCCGCCCAAGGTAATGAAATGACGCAAAGAAATGATTTAAGTTCCATAAAAGTTTTGGGAACTGTTGGAGAACCAATCAATGAAGAAGCTTGGCACTGGTACGATGAAAAAATAGGCAAACAAAGATCGCCAATTGTTGATACTTGGTGGCAAACTGAAACAGGAAGCATTATGATTTCACCTTTGGCAGGAGTAACGCCTGCAAAACCAACATTTGCAACCAGACCGATGCCGGGTGTGCAACCTTGTTTGGTTGATGAACTTGGAAATGAGTTAAATACCAATCCGTCCGAAGGAAGATTGTGCATTAAATATCCTTGGCCATCTATGGCACGAACCATTTATGGAGATCACAATCGTTATAAAGAAACTTATTTTACAGCATTCCCTGGAAAATATTTTACGGGTGATGGATCTTTTAGGGATTTGGAAGGAAATTACAGAATTACGGGCAGGGTAGATGATGTGGTGATTGTTTCCGGACATAATTTGGGAACTGCGCCAATTGAAAATATCATCAATGAGCACAACAATGTGGTAGAATCTGCCATTGTTGGATTCCCTCATAACATTAAAGGAAATGCTTTATATGCTTATGTAATTGTGTATGAAATTCCTGAGAATCCAGATGCTTTAAGAAAAGAAATCAATGATTTAATTGGACGAACCATTGGACCAATCGCAAAATTGGATAAAATTCAGTTTGTGCCGGGATTGCCAAAAACGCGTTCAGGTAAAATTATGCGACGTATTTTACGTAAAATTGCCGAAAATGAAACCTCAAATATGGGCGATATTACCACCTTGTTAAATCCTGAAGTCGTTGAGGCGATTATGGAAGGGTCATTGGTTAAATAAATTGCTGAACCCTAAAGTGAAAAACGCTCTCAAATTTTTTGAGGGCGTTTTTTTTACATTAAACCTTCTTTGCCCGAAACCCTAAACAAATCCGAATAATGCAAGTTGCGCTCTTTTTTTAATTTTGACACAATTTTCAAAAAAAGCAATGCGGTGATAAAAGCGTCTCCGGCTGCGGTATGACGGTCGTGTTTTGGGATGTTGAACTCACTGGAAAGCACATCTAAATTAAAATGGCTGTCTTTTTTACCTTCCAGTTTTTTGTATAAAATCCCGGTATCAATGGTTTTGTTTTTTAATTTTGGCAAATCCATTCTTTTAAGCGCAGCATTGATCATTTCAATGTCAAAAGCAGTATGGTGCGCCACCAAAACTGCATTTCCTATATAAGTCATAAAATTTTCTATGGCTTCCGCTTCGCTGATTTTGCTGAGTTTTCCTTCTTTTAAAATTCCGTGAATTTCTACAGTTTCTGCTTTAAAGGCTTCTTGTTTTAAATAGATTTCAAAACTGTCGGCAACATCAATATTGTGATTAAAAAGGCCAATGGCGCCAATGGACAATATTCGGTCGTTATAAATATCTAAACCCGTAGTTTCTGTGTCAAAAATAACAAACCGCGTATTTTCAAAACTTTTTGGCTGTTTTTGTTTGAATTTTTTTGAATATTCTTTCCAAAAAATCGGGTAATTTTTATATTTAAACCAGGAAAACATCACATCATTTGGGCTAAATTATACCTGATGTTCAATAATTCCTGAACATCCTTAATGGGCTTAAAACATCCTTTTAAACTTAATTTTTCAGATTTGCTAAGTTTGTTAAGATCCACATACCTTCCCGAATCATTGTTTGTCAACCCTTGTTGCGTGCGAAATTGCAGCAATATTTTGAAGGAATCAACGCACGATAAATATAAATCCTCATTTTTTGGTTCAGCCTTGGCCAATTTTTTAAATCTGGAAATTTTATTTTTTTTATCTATAATATGATGAGATAAAATGAGCAGACGTGCAGCATCAACCAAAGGCATCAAATCCCTGCTATATATATCGAATTG
>JAUSOJ010000174.1 GCA_030656195.1 Lutibacter sp. | reverse complement strand
TCCTGTGTTTTCGTTGATAAATAGTACATTTTTCCAAGTTTTTCCACCGTCACTGGTTTTGAAAATGCCTCGCTCGGCATTGGGAGAGTATAAATGGCCAATAGCGCCAACAACAACCTCTTCCGGATTGTTTTTATTGATGATAATTCGGCCAATATGGTGAGAATCCGTTAAACCGGTATTCACCCAAGTTTTACCTTTATCGGTGCTTTTTAAAATTCCTACTCCCGAATAAGAAGAACGCGAAGAATTGCTTTCACCGGTGCCAATCCAAATTGTTCCGTTTTTCCAATCAACCGCAATATCGCCCATATTTTGTGTTGGGGCATTATCGGCAACCGAAGTAAATGAAGTTCCGTTATTGTTTGTGTACCACAATCCGCCGGAAGCATAAGCCACATAAAATTCGGTTGGCTGGTTTGGATTTACATCAATATCAACCACGCGACCACTCATAATTGCAGGTCCGATATTTGTGAATGGCACATTTTTAACTAAAGTGTTTTGGGCATTTATTCCGATTATAAGGAATAAAAAACAAAAGAAAGTGGTTAGTTTTTTCATTTTTGATGATTCTGATTTGTTAATTTTATGCTGTTAAACTTTTATCCTATCCCCAACCCTTTCCTAAGGAAAGGGAGCTTGATTTGGATTAAAATTATGCTGACTTCGGTCTTTCTAGTGCGTTTTTGTCATTGTTGATGGCACTACAATAATAAAATCGGCTTTTCCTTTTTTATCTTTGTCGAACTTTATCACGTCTTTGGCTTCCAAAACACTTACTGTCACAATTTTTAAGCTCGGATTTCCTTGTTTCAAATACCAATAAATTCCTTCAAAATCATCGGAATGGTACGACCCGTTGTAATGCATGAACAACCTGTCATTTTCCCTGTTTTTATTAATAAAATAGGCCATGGTGGCATCTTTTATTGCCTGTGATTTTGGCAAATTATCGCCTCCGTGACCGCCCATCATCGCTTTTATTTTTACATATCCCGGCAAATTGGCATCGTATTTTATGGGCAATGGCGCCATCCACGATTTTTCTTCAGCCGTAATTGAGTCCAAACTTTTAAATCCGCCTTTATAAACTTTACTCGCATAACTTCTGGGAATGTTGGTCGCTATAAATTTTAAGTTGTTCTTTTTTGCAAAATCAACCAAAGGTTTATAATCGGTCGGGTAATTTTTCCATAACCTTGCAACGGTGTCAAAAGCTTTTTGGGTGATTTTACCCGACAAGTAATCGTTTAATCCCTGTTGATTGTCGGCTTCAAACATTTCGGCGCCCAAGGTTAGTTTTCTTTGGGCAAATAAATCTGATGTAGCTTCCTGTTGCAGCCAATGCACAATAGGATTGGTGTGGTGTTCCCCAAACAAAACAACATCGGCCTTGCCCATTTTATCAATCATCTTTTTGTAGGAAACTTCGCTTCCGTTGGCGTTGTACAATTTGTACGCGGGTTTGTTTTGAGAAAAAATCAGGGTGGTAAAAAGCAAAAAAAGCAGAGATATAATTGATATTCGCATAAATAATATTGAATATAAAAGGTTTCATTGTCAACAAATTTATAACTTTGTTGTCAAATAATATAATTAAATCTTTTTAATGAAATAAGTTGCTGAATAATTTATTTTCTGCTCAATCTTAATTTTTTACATTAAAAATTTATAATTTAAAACCTTATCAGATGAAATATCATCCTATCAATAACAAGCTTTTTATTAAAAACAGGGCGAAGTTTACCGCGCAAATGAAACCGAAATCAATTGCGGTTTTCAACTCTAACGACATTTTTACAACGGGTGCCGACAGTACTTTGCCGTTTGAACAACACAGCGATATTTTATATTTATGTGGTGCCGACCAGGAAGAAAGTATATTATTGCTTTTCCCAGATGCCATCTATAAAAACCATCGTGAAATTCTGTTTTTAACTGAAACCAACGAACATATTGCCATTTGGTATGGCGCAAAATATTCCAAGGAAGAAGCCACAAATGTTTCGGGAATACAAACTATTTATTGGCTTTCGGAATTTAAAAAAGTATTTTTCGATTTAATGACCGAAGCGGAAACCATTTACTTCAACACCAACGAACATTACCGTCAGTCTGCGGAGCTGGAATCTCGTGAAGACCGTTTCATCAAAAAATGCAAAGCCGATTTTCCTGCGCACAAATGGGAAAAAAGCAATCAGATATTGCAAGAAATTCGTGGAGCAAAAGAACCTGAAGAAATTGAAATCATTCAAACTGCCTGCGACATTACCGAAAAAGGCTTCCGCAGAATTTTGCCTTTCGTAAAACCAGGAATCATGGAATACGAAATTGAAGCCGAATTTATGCACGAATTTCTAAGAAATCGTTCCAGAAATTTCGCTTATACGCCAATAATCGCTTCAGGTTACAGCGCTTGTGTGTTGCATTATATCGACAACAACAAAGAATGTAAAGACGGCGATATGCTGTTGTTGGATGTTGGTGCCGAATATGCAAATTATTCGAGCGATATGACGCGAACAATTCCTGTAAACGGACGTTTTACCGACCGACAAAAAGCGGTTTACAGTGCGGTTTTAAGGGTTAAAAATGAAGCGACAAAAATGTTGGCGCCCGGAGTTCTTTGGGCTCAATACCAAAAAGAAGTTGGGCATATAATGACTTCCGAATTGTTGGGATTGGGATTGATTGATAAAACGGACGTAAAAAATGAAAATCCGGATTGGCCAGCCTACAAAAAATATTTTATGCACGGAACATCGCATCATATGGGATTGGACACGCACGATTATGGCGCATTAAAAACCCCGATGAAAGCCGGAATGGTTTTTACCGTTGAACCAGGAATTTACATTCCTGAAGAAAAAATGGGTGTCAGAATTGAAGATGATGTGGTGGTTAATCAATCAGGGGAACCTTTTAACTTAATGCGCAATATTCCTATTGAAATTGAGGAAATTGAGGAGTTGATGAATAAGTAATTATAGGATAATAAATCAAAAAGCCCGAAAACTAAAGTTTCGGGCTTTTTTTTAACCAAATAATTATTCCTTCATAGAAATTTAAGCGGTCACGCTGTCAAAAATGTAGTGGTTTAAACATTTTAGCGCGGTAATTTTATCGTTTGTGTTTACCAAAAGCGAAATGTTGTTGTTGCTTCCTCCGTAAGAAATCATCCGCACGGAAATATCCTGCAATACCTTAAAAAGTCGGTGTGTTTCGTGATGTCTTACCACCAAATGCCCAACCAAACAAATAATGCTTTGTTGTTTGTCGACTTCAACCACCGAGAATTTTTCCAGTTCTTCCAAAATTGAATTCAAATTTTTATCATCATCAATAGTCAATGAAACAGCAACTTCAGAAGTGGTGATCATATCGATGGAAGTTTCATATTTCTCGAAAATTTCAAACACTTTTTTCAGAAATCCGTGCGCCAGCAGCATTCGTGCCGATTTAATTTTGATGGCGGTAATGTTGTCTTTTGCGGCAATGGCTTTGATCCCTTCGCCTTTAAAATCAATGGAAATCAATGTTCCGTAAGATGCAGGATCCATCGTATTTTTTAAACGCACCGGAATATTGGCTTCGCGGGCGGGCATCACCGTTTGCGGATGCAATATTTTTGCGCCGAAATAAGCCAGCTCGGCCGCTTCATCAAATGACAAGTTTGAAATGGCGTGCGTATTTTCAACAAATCTTGGATCGTTGTTGTGCATTCCGTCAATATCTGTCCAAATTTCAACCTCTTCCGCATTCACTGCCGCGCCAACAATGGTGGCCGTATAATCGCTGCCTCCGCGTTGCAAATTGGCAATATTTCCATAGGCATCCAGGCAAATAAATCCTTGGGTGATGTAAATATTGGAAGGCGCCGCTTCCTTAATAATGCGTTGTAAATTTTGTTTGATGTAAAAATCGTCGGGATCATTTGTTTTGTCGATGCGCATAAAATCCAACGCCGGCAATAAAATGGCGTTCAATCCTTCCTGATTTAAATAAGCTGTAAAAATATAGGTCGATAATAGTTCGCCTTGGGCAACTATTTTATTGTATAAAAGTGGTGAATGCTTTTCAGAAGCGCAAATTTTTAAAAAACTGAAAACAGCATCAATATAAATTTCTACATCTTGTTTTGATGCGGCATCTTGCAATAAATCATTGATAACCGCCACATATTTCTCGTGTAATTTTTCAATATTTTGAATTGCTGCTTCTTTATCTCCAGATTTTATGAAATTGGATATTTCAACCAAGGAATTTGTGGTTCCCGACATCGCCGAAAGCACAACGATCTTTTTTTCATTATCGGCAATAATATCTTTTACCATTTTCATGTTCACAATTGAACCAACCGATGTTCCGCCAAATTTTAAAACCTTCATTTCTTTTTATCTTTTATGATGCAAATTTAGAATGATTTTCAACTTTTTGTGTTTATTTAAAAATAATATACTAATATTGCACAAACTGTTAAATATTTAACAATATGAAGACAATTGCTACCTGTGTTGAAGAAATTTTGGTTTCTCAACCATTTTTAGAAGACGCGCTCACCCGAAATATTTTAAATTTCAGCGCTTTATCGGAAGAATTAAGAGAACCCATTTCGAAAATGTTGCGCAAACCTGTAAAAGCCGGAGCCATTATGATGGCTTTGCGAAGATACAGTCCGCCCAAAGAAATGGCCAACAAAATCAAACTGAACCAAGTTTTGCAAAATTTGGGCGACATCACGGTTCGTTCAGATATTTCCGATTATACGTTTAAAAATTCGGCGAGTTTAATTCACGGTCATTTAAAAATGCTGGATGTTATTAAGGAAGACCCGCATATTTTTTACACGTTTACCCGTGGCGTTCACGAAAGCAATGTGTTAATTACGACAGCCTTAAAACCGCAGATTGAAGAAAGCTATAAAAACGAAATTTGCACAACGGTTCAGGACAATTTATCGGCCATAACCATAGGTTTGCCAAAAGAAAACACCAAAATTGCCGGATTGTATTACCAGTTTTTTAAACGTTTGGCCTGGGAAGGAATTTCGTTGTATGAAGTGCTTTCCACCACCAACGAGTTTACCATTTTAGTGGAAGATAATGTGGTAGATAAAGCATTTTCGGCCATAAAAGGGTTGAAAAACTAAAGCGATTTTTTTCTTTAAATTATGAACTTACTGCATAAAAATACCAACGTCCATTTTACGTCAATCGGAAAAGGGAATACCGTAGTTTTATTGCACGGATTTTTGGAAAACAGTTCCATGTGGCAAGAAGTTGCCCAAGAACTATCGAAAAGAAACAGGGTAATTTGCATCGATTTGTTGGGCCACGGCCAAACTGAAAATCTGGGTTATATCCATTCCATGGAAGACCAGGCGCAAATGGTGAAAGCAGTTTTAAACCATTTGAAACTAAGAAAATATGTTTTCGTCGGCCACAGTATGGGCGGTTATGTGGCGCTTGCATTTGCTAAATTATTTCCGGAAAGCGTTAAAGGATTGTGTTTAATGAATTCTACGGCTTTACCCGATTCGGAAGAAAGAAAATTAAACAGAGACAGGGCTATAAAAGCCATAAAAAAGAATCACAAAACTTTTGTTCGCGTAGCAATTCCAATGCTTTTTGCTGAAAAAAACAGGGAAATATATCCTAAAGAAATTGAACAAATTACCCAGGAAGCTTTGCAACTTTCACCACAAGGAATTATAGCCGCGTTGGAAGGAATGAAAATCAGAAAAAACCAGACTTCTATTTATAAAACGGCACAATTTCCAATTCAAATGATTATCGGGAAACAAGATCCTGCGCTTGATTATGATTCCTTAATCAGCCAAACAAAAAACACCAAAGTTAAAATAATTGAATTTCCTGACGGGCATATGAGTCATATTGAAAATAGAGACAGTTTGATAGAAAATTTGTCAAATTTTATAATGTCTTCTCGATAGTTTAAAAGTCGGAAGACCGAAGACCGTAGACCGAAGTCTGAAGTTGAAAATAAAAAGTTGAAGACCGAAGACCGAAGCCGGAAGTTGACAATAAAAAGTCGGAAGACCGAAGTCAGAAGTTGGCATTAAAAAAAGCCAAAGTTGTTAGTTAAAATATAATCTCAAATTCAAATATCGACAAATTATAATTTATTTCTGTTTCAAATCAAACTCCCTTTTCCGCTATTCCCCAATAATTAAAACTGGCGGGCTTCCATCCGGGAATGTACATTTTTTCAAGTTTTAGTATTTTAAAGCCGTTGCGCTCAATCATAAATTTAATGTCCCTGTTTAAGTTACAGCCGCCGCTAAATTTTTTCCAAACTGGGTTGAGCATATTTTGCCATCGCACTATTTTTTTATCGGGCGCTTTTCCGTGTTCACAAAATAGCAGTTTTCCATCCTTTTTAAGAACCCTTTTTATTTCATCAAAAGCTTTATCTGTATCTACAATGGTGCACAGCGCATACGTAATTACCACCGTATCAAAACTATTGTTATCGGCCGGAATATTCTCAGAGAAAGCCTCCATAAAATCGAATTCAAAACCCAACGTATTGGTATCAAAACTGTTTTTCTTCCAAACATCAAGAGAAGGATCAATCGCCGTTAGGTGGTTTACTTTCCTTTTATCGTAGAAAGGCAAATTTAATCCAGAGCCAATGCCAATTTCCAAAACATTGCCGCTTGCAAGCGGTATTATTTTTTCTCGTTGCATCATGCTGGATTTTTGTTTACAAGCCCAATCTATGGCATTTGGCAGCACATATTTATCGTAAAGACGCATTTTAAAAACGTTTTTTTGCAGCTTATTTTTTTATTGCCTAAAACAACTTCACTACTTATTCAACAAGGCATTCCAACCTTGGGCCGTTAATTTTATTTGCTGGCCGGCGCGTGTCACTAAATTTACGCCAACACTTTCATCGGTCATATGGCCAATCACGGTTAAGTGCGGATTTCCTTTAATTTTAGGGAAATCTTCCTGGGAAATGGTGAACAACAATTCGTAATCTTCGCCGCCACTTAAAGCAATGGTAGTGCTGTTTAAATCGAATTCTTCACAGGTTGAAATTACCTGCGGATCCAACGGAATTTTTTCCTCATATAAATTACAGCCCACTTTCGATTGCGTACAAAGATGTAATATTTCAGAAGAAAGTCCGTCGGAAATATCAATCATCGACGTTGGTTTCACGTTCAACGCCGCAAATAATTCAACCATATCTTTTCGGGCTTCAGGCTTCAATTGTTTTTCAACCAAATAAGTGTAATTGGTCAAATCGGGTTGCGAATTTGGATTCACTTCAAAAACCCGTTTTTCACGTTCCAAAACCTGCAATCCCAAATATGCAGCGCCAACATCACCCGTTACCACCAATAAATCGTTTGGTTTTGCGGTATTTCTGTATACAATATCTTCCTTTTTTGCTTCGCCAATGGCGGTAATGCTAATCAGTAAACCTCTGGTTGATGAAGTGGTATCACCGCCAACCAAATCCACGCCATACGTTTTACATGCCAAATGAATTCCTTCATACAATTCTTCAACAGCTTCCAAAGTAAATCGGTTTGAAACAGCAATTGAAACCGTAATTTGGGTTGCAATTCCGTTCATCGCATAAATATCGGAAACATTCACCACAACCGCTTTATAACCCAAATGTTTCAAGGGCATATAACTTAAATCGAAATGCACGCCTTCCACCAATAAATCGGTGGTCACCAAAATATTTTTGTCTTTTATTTCTAAAACTGCCGCATCATCACCCACGCCTTTTATGGTGCTTTTATGCTGAATGCCAAAGTTTTGCGTTAAGTGTTTTATCAATCCGAATTCTCCCAATTCAGATAAGCTTGTGCGTGTTTCGTTTTTATCTTCTATCATTTTGCAAAGATAAATGTTTATAGGCAACAACTATAACACTATTAATTTTATTCATACCAAAAAAGTTTTCAAAACCGTTTTTTCTGCTTATATTTGCCCTTATTTAGAATTAATCTACATAAGCAATATGATAAAAGTTTCAGACATAGCGAAAAATAAAGTGATTGAGCTTATGAAAGACGACGGTTTTAACCCTGAAAACGACTTTGTTAGAGTTGGGGTAAAAAGCGGCGGTTGTTCCGGACTTTCTTATGACTTAAAATTCGATAAAGATCAAGTTGAAGGCGACAAGGTTTTTGAAGACAATGGCGTAAAAATCATTGTTGATAAAAAAAGCTTTTTGTACCTTGTTGGCACAACGTTGGAATATTCAGGCGGTTTAAAAGGAACCGGATTTGTGTTTAAAAATCCGAATGCCCAAAGAACCTGCGGTTGTGGTGAATCATTTTCACTATAAAAATTCAAAAATTGAAAGTTTGGAAAATGAACAAATCAAGGCGTTCATCTTTCAATAATAAAATATACAAAAATGGGTAAATTTACTGAAGACGATTTAAAAAAAGAACTCGAAACCAAAGAGTACGAATACGGTTTTTATACGGATATTGAATCCGATAAGTTTCCTATTGGTTTAAATGAAGACGTGGTAATAGCCATTTCCAAAAAGAAAAACGAACCTGCTTGGATGACCGAATGGCGTTTGGATGCGTTTCGTATTTGGAAAGAAATGACCGAACCTGAATGGGCAAATGTTCGATATGAAAAACCTTCATTTCAAGATATCAGCTATTATTCTGCACCAATACAAAAACCAAAATTAAACAGTTTGGATGAAGTTGATCCGGAATTGCTAAAAACTTTTGAAAAGCTGGGCATCTCTATTGGAGAACAAAAACGTTTGTCAAATGTCGCTATGGATATAGTGATCGACTCCGTTTCTGTGGCAACAACTTTTAAAAAGACTTTAAACGAAAGAGGCATTATTTTTTGCCCGATTTCTGAAGCCATTCAAGAACATCCTGAATTGGTTAAAAAATATTTAGGAAGCATTGTTCCCAAAACAGACAATTTTTATGCGGCTTTAAATTCGGCTGTTTTTTCTGACGGATCGTTTTGTTATATCCCAAAAGGCGTTACTTGTCCGATGGAATTGTCAACCTATTTCAGAATCAACGAAGGAGGAACCGGACAATTTGAACGCACGTTGTTAATTGCCGATGAAGGCAGTTATGTGAGTTATTTGGAAGGCTGCACCGCGCCGGCGCGTGATGAAAATCAGTTGCACGCCGCTGTTGTGGAATTAATTGCTTTGGATGATGCCGAAATAAAATACTCAACGGTTCAAAACTGGTTTCCAGGAGATAAAGAAGGAAAGGGCGGTGTTTATAATTTTGTGACCAAACGTGGTTTGTGTGAAAAAAACGCAAAAATTTCGTGGACCCAAGTGGAAACCGGAAGCGCCATTACCTGGAAATATCCTAGTTGTATCTTAAAAGGCGATAACTCTGTTGGTGAATTTTATTCAATTGCAGTAACCAACAATTTTCAGCAAGCAGATACCGGCACAAAAATGATCCATTTGGGAAACAACACAAAAAGCACCATTATTTCAAAAGGAATTTCCGCAGGACATTCACATAATTCCTACAGAGGTTTGGTGCAAATAAGTCCGAGAGCCAACAACGCCAGAAATTTTTCGCAATGCGACTCCTTATTAATGGGCGATAAATGCGGTGCACATACTTTTCCGTATATTGAAGTAAAAAACAAATCGGCACAAATAGAGCACGAAGCCACCACAAGTAAAATTGGGGAAGATCAATTGTTTTACTGCAATCAACGAGGCATCAATACCGAAAAAGCAATCGCATTAATCGTTAACGGATTTGGTAAAGAAGTGCTTAATAAATTACCGATGGAATTTGCCGTGGAAGCACAAAAATTGTTGGAAATAAGTTTGGAAGGATCGGTAGGATAAAGCCCCCTAACCCCCGAAGGGGGACAAAGCGTTAAAAAAATGTTCAGTGAACATTTTTAGCGATTGGGCCAGCTGACGCGTTGGAAAAAGTATAAAAAAGTTGAAATGTTATTAGATTTACAACAAATACACACCTCAACAAATAAACAGATAAACGAATAAAAAATGTTAAAAATAAATAATTTACACGCCAATATCAATGGCAAAGAGATTTTAAGAGGAATCAATCTCGAAATAAAAGCAGGTGAAGTTCATGCGATTATGGGGCCAAACGGTTCTGGAAAAAGTACGCTAGCATCTGTTATTGCAGGAAAAGAAGAGTTCGAGGTTTCCGAAGGTACTGTGGAATTAAACGGAGAAGATTTATCCGATTTCGCTCCTGAAGTCAGAGCGCATAAAGGTGTCTTTTTATCGTTTCAATATCCGATAGAAATTCCTGGCGTAACTGTAACAAACTTCATAAAAACTGCCATTAACGAAACGCGTAAAGCCAAAGGAATGGGAGAATTGCCTGCAAAAGAAATGTTGCAAATGATTCGTGAAAAAGCAGATTTATTGGAAATAGACCGTAAATTTTTGTCGCGTTCCTTAAATGAAGGATTTTCAGGAGGCGAGAAAAAAAGAAATGAAATTTTCCAAATGGCAATGTTGGAACCGCAACTGGCCATTTTGGATGAAACAGATTCAGGTTTGGACATTGATGCCTTAAAAGTTGTGGCAAATGGCGTAAACAAACTAAAAAGCGAAAAAAATGCGGTGCTGTTAATTACGCATTACCAACGTTTATTGGATTATATCGTTCCTGATTTTGTTCATGTTTTGTACAATGGAAAAATCGTAAAATCAGGCGGAAAAGAACTGGCTTACGAATTGGAAGAAAAAGGTTACGACTGGTTGAAATAAAATTTATTTAATAAAGTAAACAATTTCAGCAATCTGTGAATAACTGAAAACTGATACTGATTACTGAATACTAAGAAAAAATGGAATTAAAAGAAAAATTAGTTTCTTCATTTTTGGCTTTTGAAAACAAAGGAAATATCGACCTTGATTCAACGGTGCATGCCATTCGATTGAATGCCATTCATAATTTTGAAACAGCAGGATTTCCAACTAAAAAAGATGAAGAATGGAAATATACAAGCTTAAACCCTTTGCTGAAAAACGATTACAGTCTTTTTCCAAACGCTGAAAAATCGGTTGGATTTAAAAATGTGGAAGCCTATTTAATTAATGATATTGAATCGTACACCTTGATTTTTGTTGATGGTGTTTTCAATTCATTTTTGTCGGAAACTACGCATGAAGACTGTGATGTATGCGTATTGTCTTCGGCTTTGGCAAGACCGAAATATAAAATGGTTGTTGATAATTATTTGAATAAAATTGCAAATAAAAACAACAGTTTGGCTGAATTGAATACCGCTTTTGTGAAAGAAGGCGCCTTTATCAATATTCCAAAAAACACGATTGTCTCTAAACCTATCCAAATTATTAATTTTTCGACAGGAAGTGAAAAAGAGGTTTTACTGCAGCCAAGAAATTTAGTTGTTGTTGGTGAAAATTCACACGTTCAAATTATTGAACGCCATCAAAATTTGTCGAAAAACACCACTTTGACAAATTCTGTGACTGAAATTTTTGTGCATAAAAGAGCGATTGTTGACTATTACAAAATTCAAAATGACACCAATGAATCTTCGTTGATCGACAGCACCTTTATTTCACAAAAACAACAAAGTGTCGCAACGGTAAATACCTTTTCATTTGGCGGGAAAATTACCAGAAACAATTTAGAATTTTATCACGAGGGAGAAAATATCACTTCCAATCTAAATGGAATTTCTATTTTAAATGAAAAACAACATGTTGACAATCATACGCTTGTAGATCATAAATCGCCAAATTGCGAGAGTCACGAATTATACAAAGGAATTTATGCCGATAAATCTGTGGGTGTTTTTAACGGAAAAGTAATTGTGCGTCAAGCGGCCCAAAAAACGAATGCTTTTCAGCAAAACAATTCTATTTTGATAGATGACGGCGCAACCATAAATTCAAAACCTCAGCTGGAAATTTTTGCTGATGACGTAAAATGTTCTCACGGATGCACCATCGGACAATTGGACGAAAGCGCTTTGTTTTATATGCAATCACGTGGAATTCCGGTAAAAGAAGCCAAAGCTTTATTGCTTTATGCCTTCGGAAATGATGTGGTCGAAAAAATTAAAATTCCGCAGTTAAAATCGTTGATTTCTAAACTCATCGCCAAAAAATTAAACGTGCAACTGGGATTTGAACTTTAAAATATATAAAATCAGATCCTGATTTTACAAATAATGATTTTGAATGATTGATACACCAAAAAAAATACTTTTAACTTTTACGGTCATTATTGGCTTGCTTTTGAGTTATGGTATTTTTTATACCGGTGTTAATCTGTCGTTTAACACTGAAATTACGGCCGAAGAAAACGATTCTTCAGAAGATTTAATTTCTACTTCTGATGCATCAGCAGATGATCAGATATATTCCTTCTACGAGATTTCATGTTTTGACATCAAGCGCATCCAAAAAAAGATTTTCACATCTTTCTTTGACTTATCACAACCCAGCTTTTCTATTTGGCAACCGCCCAGGCTTTCTTAATTTTTTTTGGTTTTTTTTTACAACAGGCATTGATCAAATCTTCTTGTCGTAAAAGTTCAATGGTGTAAATCACTTTGAAAAAAAATGAAATAAATTAAACTTTAATAGAAAACAGATGGATTTAGAAGATCTTTTTGCTAACAAAAACAAACAGCAAAAATACCACTACAAACAGAAATATAATTACAATAACGAGCGCCAATTTAATTGGCTGAACCTTTTCAATAAAATAAAAAACAATCCAAAACTTAGAAACATCCTTATCATCGGAATTGGAATAATACTGGTAATTATTATTGGATTGATTGTTATTTTATTCCCTTTGATCATTAAAATATACAATTTCATAGCTGAAAATGGTGTTTCAGGTTTGATAGAAATGGGCATGGATTTATTAAACAAATTAACCGCAAGCATTAAATTATGGCAGTAACTATTTATGTGTGGATTGGCTTTTTAGCCTTTGTATTGTTGATGTTGGCATTGGATTTGGGTGTGTTTCACCGCAAATCGCACGAAGTTAAAATTAAAGAAGCGCTTATTTGGAGCGCTGTTTGGATATCAATGGCAATGGTATTTAATTATGGCATTTATGTGTATATGGGTGAAATAAAAGCCATGGAATTCCTTACCGGTTATGTTATTGAAAAATCATTAAGTATCGACAATTTATTTGTCTTTATTATGATTTTCTCCTATTTCAATGTCGATAAAAAATACCAGCACAAAGTACTTTTTTGGGGTATTTTAGGCGCCTTAATTATGCGTTCTATTTTCATTTTTGCCGGTGTCGCCCTTATCAACAAGTTTCACTGGATTATTTATATTTTTGGTGCATTCTTAATTTTTACCGGCGCTAAAATGCTGTTTCAAAAAGATGAAAAAATGGATCCCAATAAAAATCCTTTGGTAAAATTGTTCAAAAGATTTTATCCTGTAACTGACACGATGCACGGCGACCGATTTTTTGTGAAAATCAATGCCAAAACAGTTGCTACACCATTATTCGTTGTTTTATTGCTTGTTGAATTTACCGATTTAATTTTCGCGGTTGATTCAATTCCAGCCATTATGGCCATTACAAGTGATCCTTTTATTATTTTCACTTCCAATGTTTTTGCAATATTGGGTTTAAGGGCTTTGTATTTTGCTTTGGCAGGAATAACGCAATATTTTCATTATATAAAATACGGACTTTCGGCCATCCTAGTTTTTGTTGGCTTGAAAATGGTGATGGTCGATTTTTATAAAATACCTATTCTTGTTTCTCTTTTTACAATTCTTGGTATTTTGGTTATTTCAGTAATTGCATCTTTATTATTCCCAAAAAAAGAAGTTGCATTGTCAAAATTGTAAAATAGTTAATGTGCTATAAGAAGAAAAAAAGCCGCTGTTTGCGGCTTTTTTTATGTTTTTATCATTTATTTAATGGCATCTAAAACTTCAGTTAAAAAAATATTAACATCAAATTCGGGGTTTTCTGCCAAGCCGAACCTAACAATTACAATATCCCTTGAAGGAATGATAAATACATGCTGACCCTGATAACCATTGCACGAATACAAATCTTTAGGCACATTTGGATATTTACCGCCAGCATTTAACCAAAAATGTGCACCATATTCGCCATTGGAGCCGTTTGTTGGGGTTGCGGCATATTTTACCCAAGATTCATTCAATATTTGCTCGCCATTCCAATTTCCTTTATGCAAATACAGCAAACCAAATTTTGCCCAATCGCGCGCTGTTGCCCAGCTGTATGAAGAACCCACATAATTTCCGGCCAAGTCGGCTTCAATTGTCATAGAATTCATCCCAATTTTATCGACTAGTTCTGCATACCAAAAATCCAGATATTCCTGATGGGATTTAAACTGATTTCTGATAAACCCCGACAATAAATTTGTGGTGCCTGAAGAATAATTCCAGCTTTTATTTGGCTGCCCGATTAATGATTTATAAAGTTGTGGTTTGGTCATATCTGGCTCCAAAAACAACATTTTTGTGACATCGGAAATGGTGTTGTAATCTTCCGACCATTCCAAGCCGCTGTTCATTTGCAGCAAGTTATTTAACGTGATTTTTGAACGATCGTCTTTTTCCCATTCCTTAAATAAATTGGTCTGTTCCAACTTAATTTTCCCTTGTTTTTCCATAATTCCCAAAACAGCGCTGGTGATGCTTTTGGTCATTGACCAACCCAACAATTTGGTTTCTCTTGAAAATCCCGGAGTATATTTTTCGGCAACCGGTTGGCCTTTATACAACACAACAACGGCCCTTGTTTTATTTTTTTGCTCATAACCCTCGCAATCAAAAGCATTTTCAACAGCCAAATCCAACATCTTATAATCGATATTGCTGAAAATAGTGTCTTTTTCTGGTGAATTCCCGTAAGGATAAGGCAATTCGCTTTGAGAAATTTTTCGGTTTGGTTTAAATGCAATATTCGTATTTCCCCCTTCAGGAATCAATATACAACCCAAACCTTCCTTATAAACTGCGGTTCTTTTTTTTAAGCCAAAAACTGATGAGGTCACCGACTTTTCTTCAAAGTTAATCTTGTTTTTAGCGTAATTAACCATGTCAATATCGTTATCCCCTTCTTCAATGGATTTCAAATCTCTTCCTGCTTCAAAAGTGCAGGAACAAACGCTTTTTGCCGAAAAACCAGTGATGATATCCAGTCGCGGATAATTGGCGTAAACAACATAAACCAGCGCTAAAACCAGCAGTAAAAGGCCGTATTTTAAAATTTTTTTCATAATAATTGGCGTAAAATATTTCATAAAAATAACATTTATTTTGTAAATTCATTATAATATTTTACATTTGTCAACCATTTGGTTAAACTAAATAGTTAGCATATGACATTAGAAGAACAAAGCACTCCGGAAAACAACATTCTAAATGCGGCAGTTTGATTTAATAATTAAGTAATGTTTTTTTCAATTTCAGCGGTTTTTTGAAGCGATAAATTTTCTCCTTGAGAGGATATTAAAGGGGTAAACATCATTACAAAACCGGCAATACATAATATAAAAATAAGAAGCGTGGCAATTGTTGCCAGAGTATGCTTGAATTTTAATCTATTTTTAAAGAAATCAAGAATTGGATTTCCTATTAACGTAAGGATTAAGGCCACGACGAGATAGATTAAAATCGACTGGAAGAGATCCAAGAAATACAAGGATATTGTGGCCAAAACTAAAACTCCAATTGCCCTTAATATTCCGGTAGCTATTGTTTTTGAATTTAGCATCTTATTTTTTTGAGGATAAAGAAAAAAAAACTCGCTAACAAGTAGCGAGTTTTATATTGTAAAACAATATAGTTTTATATTCCGAAACTAGCTCTTGCTCCACCAGAAACAAATATGGCAGACATTCTTGATTTTTGACCGTTAGTAAACATATACATTCCTCTATCGTCTGTATAATCCATATAGTTCATTGTCATTTCCACAGGAGTTCCAGTACAAGTACTTAAATGAGGATAAACAGGAACACCATAATTAGCTGTGTTGTGTGTTGGAGTGTCAGAAACCAAATCACTTCCGCAAGTAGTATCTCCCCAAATATGACGCAAGTTCATCCAGTGACCTACTTCATGAGTGGCTGTTCTTCCTAAATTGTATGGATAAGCTCCGGCTGAATTTGATGTTACACCAACATATTTAGAATCACAAACAACTCCGTCAGTGGCTAGAGAACCTCCAGGGAATTGTGCATAACCCAAGATTCCACCACCTATGGTGCAAACCCAAAAATTAAGATTTGTAGAAGGTGAAGTAGGGTCTATTCCTCCTTGTTTGGATTTTTTCATCGCATCTCTTGTTCCCCAAGATGATTTGTTAGTTGCTTTTCTATTAATAGTAACTAATTCAAAAGTGATGTCAACATTTGCAGCTACACCAGCAAACAAATCAGGGATAGTATTGTAATCAGAATTTGTAGCAGTAAAATCTTTGTTCAACACATCAATTTGAGATTGTATTTGAGCATCAGAAATGTTTTCGGCTGCAGTTCTGTATAAAACATTCACGACAACTGGAATAACAACTTTTCCTCCTACTATTTTAAAACTAGAATTAGAAGATTTAGACATTACATCTTTAGTAAAAGCTTCAATTTGGTTCATTCTAATGGCCAATGATGGGTCAGCTGCTAATTGCTCAGCTAAAACATCATGTGAGGCACAACCACGAAGTGCATTTGTACTGGTTTCGAAACCACTTGCGTCGGTTTCTTCGTTTTGACATGAAAAAAGCAAAAGGATTGCTGCAGCGGATAAAAGGATTTTTTTCATTTTTTGTTAAATTTTTTAAGTTCGGTTAAATAATAATGGTTTTGTTTGATTATTCTACAATTATATAACAAAATTAGATTAAATAAAATTTTTTTATTTTTAATGTCCAATAAAAAATAAAAAAGATTATTTTTATTTTTTATCTAATTGGTATTCAGTTGATTGTCTTTTAAAATTTCACTTTTTTAAAAACAAGGTGTCAAAAAAATGACAGTTGTTCTATTTCAGCTTTATCAATAATCCAGTCTTTTTCTGGGTTTTCTAAAAATTTCATCAGATTTATGTAATTAAAAAGATGAATTTTACAGAAGCTAACTAAGTTTGAGAAAGCCCAACTTCGTTTAAGTTTCTTTTTTATCACCTCTTTAATTCGGCTGTCCGTTAAAACTGAACCATACAATTGTAGCAGCTTATGATAGATTTTTTCAAAAACCTCAACATCTCTATTTTTATTCGCAACAGATAAAGTGCTTTTTTTGGTAGGTGGTTTAACTGAAAATGTTCCGTTTTTCCAGACAATCCAAGCATTGCTCCTGATATTTCTCGAAGGGAATTACATTTGGCCAACGAACAAAAAGCATACTTATCAAGTGATCTTTCGTTTTAAATTTCTTTGTATATCGGTCAGAATCGCATTCTTTGACACAACTTTTAATGATTTTATCATCAATAAAAGAAATCAGCTGTCCGAACTGCGAAGCACATCACGAAAAAAAAAAACAATAAAAACGAATGAGTAAAACAGATTTACCAGAAAAATAATTACAATAACTTTTAAGAAGCCAATAAGTTGGCTTCTTTTTTATTGGACAACAATGAAAAATAACATTTATTTTGTAAATTCAATATAATATTTTACATTTGTCAACCATTTGGTTAAACTAAATAGTTAGCTTATGACATCAGAAGAACAAAGCACGCCGGAAAACAACATTCTAAATGCGGCAAAAGAAATATTTCAAAAGAAAGGGATGGCGGCCGCACGAATGCAGGAAATTGCCGATGAAGCAGGCATCAATAAAGCGATGTTGCATTATTATTACCGAAGTAAAGAATTGCTTTTTGAGGCTGTTTTTAAAAGTGCCTTTCATATGTTGGCACCTCAATTAAATGAAATCATGAATGCCGACACTTCTGTTTTTGAAAAAATCAGAAACTTCAGCAGCAATTATATTTCATTTGTGTTAAAACATCCATACCTCCCAAATTTTATCATTCAGGAATTGAACCGGAATCCCGAGTTTGTGAAAAATTTAATTGCCGAAAAGAATTTTCCCAACATTTCAAAATTCAGGCAACAAGTCAACAACACAATTGAAGCAGGCGAGATCAGGCCAATTAATCCGGAGCAACTTTTTATCAATATTATTTCATTAAATATATTTCCCTTCATAGGCGCCCCGCTACTAAAAGGTTTTGTAAATGTAAATGATGAAACCTATAAACAGTTAATGGAAGACCGAAAAACCGATGTTGCTGACTTTATTATCAACGCCATTAAAATATAAAAAAATGAAAAAAATTAGTGTAATTATGCTAATGTTTATCGCACTAAACAGTTTTTCACAGGAAAAACTAAGTTTGGAGCAGTGTTATGCACTGGCAGAAAAAAACTATCCGTTGGCCAAACAAAATGATTTGTTGTTGAAGCAAAACGCATTTGATTTAGAGATCATCAACATAGAGAAACTGCCAAAACTGGACTTTTTGGCGCAGGCAAGTTATCAATCGGATGTAACGTCTTTGCCAATTTCCATTCCGGGAACAACGGTAGAACCGCCAAACAAAGACCAGTATAAAGCGACAGTTTCCCTAAATCAATTGATTTATGACGGCGGATTCATCAATGCTTCCCTGGCAGAAAAATCGGCTTCCCTAAAAACACAACAAAAGCAAGTTGAAGTTAATTTGTACAAACTGAAAGAACAGGTGAGCCAATTTTATTTTTCAATATTGTTGCTGCAGGAAAAAAACGCATTGCTGAATGCCAAAAAAACACAACTGGAAACCACGCTTAATGAAGTAAAAGCAGGCATCAAATTTGGGGTGCTGCTGCCAAATTCCGACAGTGTTTTAGAAGCTGAATTGCTTAAAATCGACCAGCAACTTATGGAAGCTGATTTGAATAAAACCAGTTTAATGACAACACTTTCTATGTTGATCGGGATTCCTGTTTCCCCAAATATTACTTTGGAAAATCCAGAAATTAACACAAAACTTAACCATGAAATTGAACGGCCGGAATTGGAATTGTTTCAACTTCAGAAAGAAAAAATTGACGCTTCAGAACAATTAATCGACAAAAAAAATTCACCTAAATTATCGGGTTTTGCCACAGGCGGCTACGGAAATCCGGGATTGAATATGTTAGACAATTCTTTTCAACCTTATTATATTGCCGGAATTAAACTGAACTGGAATGTGTTCGACTGGAATTCGGTAAAAAAACAACGTCAATCGTTGCAGGTAAACAAAGAAATAATAGACAGTGAACAAGAAGTTTTTGAGCTGAATACAAGTATGGAATTAACCCAACAGCAATCGGAAATAAACAAAATCACCGCTTTTATTCAGTCGGATGAAAAAATTATAGCCTTGAGAAAGAAAATTTTGGAAACTTCCAGTTCTCAGTTAAAAAATGGTGTCATCACTTCATCAGCTTATGTTACGGAATTGACCAACTTATTTGAAGCAGAAAATAACTTAAGCACACATCGCATACAATTACAGTTTGCAAAAGCGAATTATAATGTAACGAAAGGTGGCCCCCTAACCCCCGAAGGGGGGATTGAGCGTTAAAAAAATGTATAGCATACATTTTTAGTGATAAGGCCAGCTGGCGTGTTGGCCTTGAAAAGATGAAAGATAAAAGAATATAGTGATTCGTCAAAACAAACAATTACACACATAAACAAATAAACACATAAACATATTTATATGAAACTTACTAAAATAATCATCGGTTTACTCATTTTCGGAAACCTGCTTGTTGCCTGCAAAAACAACGAAAAGGCCGACGGATACGGAAACTTTGAAGCTACAGAAATAACGGTTTCTGCGGAAAACAGCGGAAAATTGATGCAATTCAATGTTGAAGAAGGCAAGCTGCTAAAAAAAGGGGATTATGTCGGGTTTATCGACACCATTCCGTTAAGCCTAAAAAGAGATCAGTTATTGGCATCAAAAGCCATTGTCTATTCAAAATCGGGCAGCGTTTTATCACAAAAAAATGTGCTGAACGCCCAATTAAAAACAGCAACTATTAACAAAAACAGGATTGAAAATTTAATCAGGGAAAATGCCGGAACCCAAAAACAATTGGACGACATCAATGGCGAAATTAACGTGATTCAAAAACAAATCAAAAGTGTTGAAAGTCAGAATTCACCCGTAATAAACGAAATAGAAAGCATTGATGTACAACTAAAACAAGTGGAAGATTTACTTCAAAAAAGCAAGATTGTAAATCCGGTAAACGGTACTGTGCTCTCAAAATATGCGGAAGTAAATGAGCTGACTTCCTTTGGAAAACCGCTGTATAAAATTGCCGATTTAAGCACGATGGAATTGCGCGTTTACGTAAGTGAAACCCAACTTTCAAACATCAAAATCGGTCAGGAAATTACGGTCAAAATAGACGCAGGCGATGCCATGAAAGACTTTAAGGGAAATATCACCTGGATTGCTTCTGAAGCCGAATTTACCCCTAAAATTATTCAAACCAAAGAAGAACGCATCAACTTGGTGTATGCGGTAAAAGTGGCCGTAAAAAATGACGGAAGTCTAAAAATTGGAATGCCGGCGGAAATGTGGATCTCCCAAAAACAAAATTAATTAAACATGACTTTTATAGCTAATAGCAAAAATAAAAAAAGTCCTTCCCCTAGGGAAGGATTTAGGATGGGAATTGCCGTAATACTTGCCGTACTTATAGGCGGAATGTCTGTTATTTCAGGATGCTTGGTGCTTTTAAATTATAAAATTCCCGATTATACCGTGTTAAATTGGCTGGTAATTTACAATGTCATATTTGG